>JBKPQU010000443.1:0-9234 GCA_046734255.1 Actinomycetota bacterium | reverse complement strand
GTCCAGCGGCGCGGGCGCGCCGCCCGGCAACCGGTTCAGGCCGACGACCTCGGCGAGCTCGAAGACCCCGACCTCCGCCTGCCGTGCGTAGCCCGCCTTGACCCTCTCCCCGGTCGGTCCGGGTGCCTCCACCTCGACCCGCTCGTACCCGGCCGCCACCGCCGCATCCAGGGTGCCGTCTCCGCCGTCCGCGATCGGCACGCACTCGACGTCGACGTCGTCGCGCTCGGAGCGCAGGCCCGCGGCCACCGCCTCGGCGACGTCGGCAGCGCTGAGCGACCCCTTGAACTTGTCCGGGGCGACCACGACGCGGAGGCGCTGGCCCGGCATCAGTCCAGCAACGCGATCGCCGTCGGGGCGTCGGCGTCGGACAGCGCCAGCTCCTCGAACTCGGTGACGTTGTCCAGCTCGGTGCCCATCGAGATGTTCGTGATGCGTTCCAGGATCACCTCGACGACGACGGGGACGCTGAACTCCGCGTTGAGCTTCTTCGCCTCCTCCAGCGCCGGCATGATGTCCTCCGGGCTGCGTACCCGGATCGCCTTGCAGCCCAGGCCTTCCGCCACCTTGATGTGGTCGACGCCGTAGGCGCCGAGGTCCTCGCTGTTGATGTTCTCGAACGAGAGCTGCACGGCGTAGTCCATGTCGAAGCCGCGCTGGGACTGGCGGATCAGCCCGAGGTAGGCGTTGTTGACCACGACGTGGATGTACGGCAGCCGGAACTGCGCGCCGACCGCCAGCTCCTCGAGCATGAACTGGAAGTCGTAGTCCCCGGACAGCGCGACCACGGTGGCGTCGGGTTCGGCCACCCGGACGCCGAGCGCCGCCGGCACCGTCCACCCCAGCGGGCCCGCCTGGCCGCAGTTGATCCAGTGCCGGGGCCGGTAGACGTGCAGGAACTGTGCGCCCGCGATCTGGCTGAGGCCGATCGTGCTGACGTAAACGGTGTCCTTGCCGAAGACCCGGTTCATCTCCTCGTACACCCGCTGGGGCTTGACCGGGACGTCGTCGAAGTGGGTGCGGCGCAGCATCGAGCGCTTGCGCTCGCGGCACTCCTGGACCCAGGCCGACCGGTCCTTCAGGCGACCGGCGTCCGCCCGCTCGCGGGCGACCTCGACGAAGAGGTCCAGCGCGGCCGCGGCGTCGGAGACGATCCCGTAGTCGGGGGGGAACACGCGCCCGATCTGGGTCGGCTCGATGTCGACGTGCACGAACGTGCGGCCCCGCGTGTAGGTGTCGAGCCCGCCGGTGTGCCGGTTGGCCCACCGGTTGCCGATGCCCAGGACGAAGTCCGAGGCGAGCATGGTCGCGTTGCCGTAGCGGTGGGCGGTCTGCAGCCCGACCATGCCGACCATCAGCGCGTGGTCGTCCGGGATCGTGCCCCAGCCCATCAGCGTGGGGATCACCGGGACGCCGGCCACCTCGGCGAAGGCCACCAGCTGCTCGGCGGCGTCCGCGTTGACGATCCCGCCGCCGGCCACGATCAGCGGGCGCTCGGCGGCGTCCAGCATGTCGAGGGCCCGTTCCACCTGCGCCCGCGTGGCCGACGGCTTGTACGGCTGCATCGGCGCGTACGTCTCGGGATCGAAGTCGATCTCCGCCATCTGGACGTCGAACGGCAGGTCGATCAGCACCGGGCCGGGACGTCCGGACCGCATCACGTGGAAGGCCTTCTGGAAGACGCCGGGGACCTGCGCCGGCTCGAGCACGGTCACCGCCATCTTGGTCACCGGCTCGGCGATCGAGGCGATGTCCACGGCCTGGAAGTCCTCCTTGTGCAACCGGGCGACCGGCGCCTGGCCGGTGATGCACAGGATCGGGATCGAGTCGGCCCAGGCGGAGTACAGCCCAGTGATCATGTCGGTGCCGGCGGGCCCGGACGTGCCGACGCAGACCCCGATGTTCCCCGCCTGCGCCCGGGTGTACCCCTCGGCCATGTGCGAGGCGCCCTCGACGTGCCGGGCCAGCACGTGCTGGATCCCTCCGTGGGCGCGCATGGCGGCGTAGAACGGGTTGATCGCCGCTCCCGGGACGCCGAAGGTCTGCGTGGCGCCCTCGCGCTGCAGGATGGCGACTGCGGCCTCGACGGCTCTCATCCGTGGCATGTGGTGCTCCTGTCGAACCGGGCCAGGGACCTGGTGGGACTCCTGGCGTCTGTTGCTTCGTCTCGTGCGGTGCGGTGCTCGGCGTCGGGTCGGCGTCGGGTCGGCCTCGGCTCTGCGCGGTTCAGCCCTGGCCGCGCCCGGACAGCTGCTCGACTCCCTTGAGCAGCGCGGAGTGGTCCAGGTCACCGTGCCCCTGCGCCTTGAGCGAGGCCACGAGCTCGGCGACGACAGCGCCCAGCGGGATGACGACGCCGGCCTCCCGGGCCGCCGAGGTGACGATGCCCATGTCCTTGTGGTGCAGGTCGATCCGGAAGCCGGGCTTGAACGTGCGGGCGAGCATCCCGGCCGCCTTGCGCTCGAGGATCTGGTTGCCGGCCAGGCCCCCGGCCAGCACCTTGACCGCGGCCTCGGTGTCCACGCCGTAGGCCTCGAGGAACACGATCGCCTCCGCGACCAGTTCGATCGTCCCGGCGACGATCAGCTGGTTCGCGGCCTTCACCGTCTGCCCCGAGCCGGCCGGGCCGACGTGCACGATCGTCTTGCCGACCGCGTCGAAGACCTCCCGCGCCGCCTCGAAGTCGGCGGCCTCACCACCGACCATGATCGAGAGCGTGCCCTCGACCGCGCCGACCTCCCCGCCGGACACCGGGGCGTCCAGCACGCGCTGGCCGCGTTCGGCGCCCAGCTTGGCGATCCGGGCCGAGACGTCCGGCCGGATGGTGCTCATGTCGATGCACAGCGTGCCCGGGCGGGCGGACTCGAACACACCGTCCGGGCCCGCCATCACCTCCTCCACGTCGGGGGAGTCCGGGAGCATCGTGATGACGACGTCCGCCTCGCCGACCGCCTGGGCGATGCCGTCGGCGCCCCGGCCGCCGTTGGACACCAGCCGGTCGATCGCCTCCCGGTGGCGGTTGAACCCGACGACGTCGAAACCGGCCTTGACCAGGTTCGCGGCCATCGGGCCGCCCATGATCCCCAGACCGATGAAGCCCACGGTCGTCATCCCGGTTCCTCCTGCTCGTGCTGTCGGTGCGTGTCGGTCGGTGGTCGGTCGGTGGTCGGTCGGTGGGTGTGCGGCGTCAGCCGGCACCGCGGCGTTCGAGCGGCAGCCAGCCGAAGGACTCCGAGCTGGCCACCGTCGGCTTGTACTCGAGGCCGACCCAGCCGCCGTAGCCCGCCCGCTCCAGATCGCCGAGCCACTGCTGGAGCGGAAGCTCGCCGGAGCCGGGTTCGCCGCGGCCCGGCGCGTCGGCGATCTGGACGTGCCCGGTCCGCCCGGCGTAGGTGGTGATCGCCTTCTCGACGTCGTCGCCGTTGACCGACAGGTGGTAGAGGTCGGCGAGCAGCCGGATGTTGTCCACGCCGCCCTCCTTCTGCACCCGGTCGATCACCGCCACCGCGGCGTCCGCCGTCTTCAGCGGGTAGCGCTCCGCGCCGCTGACCGGTTCGACCAGGACGGTGCCGCCGATCCGCGCAGCGGCCCGGGCGGCCAGCGTGAGGTTCTCCACCGCGACCTCGTCCTGTTCCTCGGGGGAGGCGCCGTCGACCCGGTTGCCGTACAGCGCGTTGAACGCACGGCAGCCGAGCCGCTCGCCGAGCGCCAGCGTGACCTCGATGTTGTCCCGGAACTCCGCGGACCGGGCCGGCCACGAGACCAGGCCCCGGTCGCCGCCGGGCATGTCGCCGGCGAAGAAGTTCAGTCCGATCAGGCCCACTCCGGCGCCGCCCACGGCCTCGGCGAACTGGTCGACGTCCCGATCGGGAGGGGTGGCCTCCGGGAACGGCCACCAGAACTCCACCCCGCCGAAGCCCGCCGCCGCTGCCGCGGCCGGCCGCTGCAGCGCCGGCAGTTCGGTGAACACGATCGAGCAGTTGACGTCGTACCGCAGCCGGTGGTCGGTCATCGTGTGGCCCGCTTCCGTCGTATCACACCGTTTGGTTGATTTCCATAATACGGAATCTCAATATCACTCTACGAGAACACCCTAATCAAGGTGGCTCACCGGGTCAAGGCGCCGACCGCCGCCGGCTGCCCGGCCCGCCGGCCGCCGGCCCGCCCCTGTTGATGCCCACGGCGTGACACCGTGGGCATAGGAGTGCCGCGGTGTCACACCGTGGGCACTCCGGATGGGCGCAACTCCGCACAGTCGCGGACGCAGGCCGCCCGTTCACTCGGGACCCCCTCATTCGGGGCCCGCGAGGAGCAGGTCGTAGCCGGGCAGCGTGAGGAAGTCCGGGAAGTCATCCCCGAGCGAGACCTGCTCGAACAGCGCGCGGGCGCGGTCGAGCTGCTCGGCGTCGCCGTCGCCGGAGGCCTGCTTGATCCGGTCCAGCTCCTCCCCGAGCAGGCGGCGGACGACGTCCGGGGTGACCCGCTCACCGGTGTCCAGCACGACGTCGTTGTGCAGCCACTGCCAGATCTGCGACCGGGAGATCTCCGCGGTCGCGGCGTCCTCCATGAGGTTGTTGATGCCGGCGGCACCCCAGCCGCCGAGCCACGCCGCGAGGTACTGCAGGCCCACCGACACGTTGTTGCGCACCCCCGCCTCGGTGACCTCGCCCGGCGTGGCCGCGACGTCCAGCAGCTGGTCGGCGGTCACCGAGACGTCTTCGCGGAGGCGGTCGAGCTGGTTGGGCCGGTCGCCGAGCACGGAGTCGAAGACCTCCCGGCAGATCGGCACGAGGTCGGGATGGGCCACCCACGAGCCGTCGAAGCCGTCGTTGGCCTCGCGCTCCTTGTCCTCCCGCACCTTGGCCAGCGCCTGCCGGTTGACCTCCGGGTCGCGCCGGCTGGGGATGAACGCGGCCATCCCGCCGATCGCCATCGCGCCGCGCTTGTGGCAGGTGCGCACGAGCAGCTCGGTGTACGCGCGCATCATCGGCGCGGTCATCGTGACCGACGCGCGGTCCGGCAGCACGAAGTTCCGTCCGCCGTCGCGGAAGTACTTGATGATGCTGAACAGGTAGTCCCACCGACCGGCGTTCAGCCCGGCGGCGTACGGGCCCAGCTCGTGCAGGATCTCGTCCATCTCGAACGCGGCCGGGATCGTCTCGATCAGCGCGGTGGCCCGGATGCTCCCCGCGCCGACACCGAGGGCCCGCTCAGCGTGGGCGAACACGTCGTGCCACAGCCGCGCCTCGAGATGGCTCTCCATCTTGGGCAGGTAGAAGTACGGCCCGCTGCCCCGGCCCAGCAGCTCGGCGGCGTTGTGCACGGCGTAGAGCCCGAAGTCCACCAGCGCGCCGACCGCAGGGACGCCGCCGATCAGCAGGTGCCGCTCGCCCAGGTGCCACCCGCGCGGGCGCGGCATGAGCACCGCGAGCTCGCCGTCCGAACGCAGCCGGTACTCCTTGCCCTCCGGCGCGGTGAACCGCAGGGTGCGCCGTACGGCGTCACGCAGCACCACCTGCCCGCCGACGACGTTGCGCCAGTGCGGGGTGTTGGCGTCCTCGAGATCGGCCAGCCAGATCTTGGCCCCGGAGTTCAGCGCGTTGATCGCCATCTTGGCGTCGGTCGGACCGGTGATCTCCACCCGGCGGTCGGTCAGGTCCCAAGCCGGCGGGGGGACCCGCCAGTCACCCGCGCGGACCGATGCGGTCTCCTCGAGGAAGTCCAGCCGGTGGGTCCGGGCCACCTCTTCCCGGCGCCGCCGGCGCGCGGCGAGCAGCTCGTCCCGGCGGCCGGCGAAGTGTGTGTGCAGCTCGGCCACGAACGCCAGGGCCTCGGGGGTCAGCACCTCCTCGCCGCGCTCCACCTGGGGAGCCACCACCTCGACCGCACCCATGGGCCACCTCCGGTGTCATTGTGGATGGAATTGTCCGGATAGCGGGAGATCATGGTCTCCCGGTGATCCCGGCCCGCTCGACCCGCCTATGATTTCGGTGACAGGAAAGGTCATCTCGGCATGCGGAGTCTGCAGTGGCCAAACCCTCCGAGTCCGGCGGCGTCAACGCGGTGGGACGAGCCTTCACCATCCTCGAGCTGATGGCGAACGCCGAGGGCGACGTCGGGCTGAGCGAGCTGGCCACGGCCTCCGGCCTGCCGCTCCCGACGATCCACCGACTGGTGCGCACGCTTGTCCTCCAGGGGTACGTGCGCCAGCTGCCGTCCCGCCGGTACGGCCTGGGCCCCGGCCTGATCCGACTGGGGGAAAGCGCGAGCCGCCAGCTCGGCGCCTGGGCGCGGCCCCAGCTCGCCGCGCTGGTCGAGCGGATCGGGGAGACCGCGAACATGGCGATGCTGGACGGCGACATGGTCGTCTACGTGGCCCAGGTGCCGTCGCGGCACTCGATGCGGATGTTCACCGAGGTCGGCCGGCGCGTCTTCGTGCACTGCACCGGGGTGGGCAAGGCCGTGCTCGCCCAGCTCCCGGACGCCACCGTCCGCGAGATCGTGCGCCGCGTCGGGATGCCGGCGCAGACCGACCACTCGATCACCGATCCCGACGCGCTGGTCGCCGAGCTGGACCGGATCCGCGAGCGCGGCTGGGCCGAGGACGACGGTGAGCAGGAGGTCGGCGTGCACTGCTTCGCCGTCCCGGTGCCCGGCACGCCCGTCCCGACGGCGATCTCGGTGTCCGGGCCCGCCGAGCGGGTCACCAGGGACGCCGGTGAGCGGATCATCCCGGTGCTGCTGCAGGCGGCCGGCGACCTCGCCGCCGACCTGCTGCAGCCCACTGGCCGAACGGGGCAGTCAGGGCAGGCAGGGTAGGCAGGGTAGGCAGCGTCAGCCACCCCCGCGGTGCGCCCGCCACGACCGGCTCTCGCTGATGTCGAGCAGCGCCTGGTGCGGGCCGAACGGGCGGCGCAGCACCATCGACAGCGACGCGCTGCCGTCCGCGAGCTCGATCACGCCGAGCTCCAGCCCGTCGGGTTCGCCGGGCAGGAGCACGTCGCGCAGCTGCTCGTAGCTCATGTCGTAGACCTCCCCCTCGATCGCCGCGCCGCCGTCGCCGACGTACTCCACCGCGGGGTAGCGGTCGGCGACGGAGTAGAAGCGGTACTTCGGTGCGGTCGTGGTGGCGGCGACCAGCGGGGAGTCGCCGACCAGGTGGTGATCGGCGCCGCCGGCCATCGCTGTGCCATTCAGGAACATCCTCGGCATGGCATCTCCTCCTCGGTCGGCCACCTCGATCGGGATCGGCGGTCAGGTGCCGGTGATGTGCTCCGGCCGGATCGGTACCCGGTTCAGCGGCAGCCCGGTCGCGGCCCGCACCGCCGCGACCACCGCAGGGCCGGAGGAGATCGTGGGCGGCTCGCCGATCCCGCGCAGCCCGTACGGCGCGTGCGGGTCGGCGAACTCGAGCACGTCGATCTGCATCGGCGGCATGTCGAGGATCGTCGGGATCAGGTAGTCGGTGAACGACGGGTTCCTGATCTTCCCGTCCGAGATGATGATCTCTTCCATCAGCGCCAGGCCCATGCCCTGGGCGGATCCGCCCTGGATCTGGCCGACCACCGCATCCGGGTTGATCGCCTTGCCGACGTCCTGCGCGCAGGACAGCTCGACCACCTTGATCAGGCCCAGCTCGGTGTCGACGTCGACGACCGCTCGGTGCGCGCTGAACGCCCACTGCATGTGCGCGTCACCCTGCCCGGTCCTGGTGTCCACCGGCTGGGTCGGGCGGTGCCGCCACTCGACCGTGTGCTCGATCACGTCCTCACCCAGCAGGTCGGCGATCGCGCCGAGCACGCCGGAGCCCTCGGAGACCACCTTGCCGCCCTCCAGCCGCAGGTCGTGCAGGTCCCGGCCCAGCTTGCGGCGGACCAGCTCGAACACGTCGGCCCGGACCGCCTCGCAGGCGGCCTTGACCGCGCCGCCGGTGACGTAGGTCTGCCGGGACGCCGAGGAGGACCCGCCGCTTCCGACCTGGGTGTTCTTGGTATGGACGATCACGTGGTCGACGCCGAGCTCGGTGCGGGCGATCTGCTGCTCGACCGTGACCAGCCCCTGCCCGACCTCGGCCGCCGCAGTGTGGACGGTCGCCGCCGCCTGGTCGCCGAGCACCTCCAGCCGGACCCGGGCGGTGGAGTAGTCGTCGAAGCCCTCGGAGAAGCCGACGTTCTTGTACGCGACCGCGTAGCCGACGCCGCGGACGACCGACTCGCCGTGGGTGGTGTTGGACACCCCGCCTGGCATCTCCCGGAGGTCCGGCTCCTCGTCGGCCGGCCGTTGCGGCGGCAGCGGCATCGCCTGCACCCGGCGGAGCAGTTCCGCGACCGGGGCCGGGCTGTCGACCACCTGCCCGGTCGGCGCCTTGGAGCCCTCGTGCATCGCGTTGAGGACGCGCAGCTCGATCGGGTCCATCTCCAGCTCGACGGCCAGGCGGTCCATCTGCGCCTCGTGCGCGTACGCGGCCTGGACCGAGCCGAAGCCGCGCATCGCCCCGCACGGCGGGTTGTTCGTGTAGACGCCCCACGCGTCGATCTGGATGTTGGGGACGTCGTAGGGGCCGATCCCCATCGTGCCGGCGTTGCCGACGACCGCCGGGGTGCTGGACGCGTACGCCCCGCCGTCGAGGTAGATCTCCGCCTTGACGTAGACCAGCCGGCCGTCGCGGTTGGCGCCGTGCTCGAACCGCATCGTCGCCGGGTGCCGGTGGACGTGGCCGAAGAAGGACTCCTCGCGGTTGTAGACCATCTTCACCGGCTTGCCCGTGTGCATCGCGAGCATGCAGGCGTGCACGTGCATCGACAGGTCCTCGCGGCCACCGAAGGCGCCGCCGACACCGGCGAGGGTGAGCCGCACCTTCTCCGGCTCCAGCCCGAGTGCCGCGCAGATCTGCCGCTGGTCGGCGTGCAGCCACTGCGTGGCGACGTACAGGTCGACGCCGCCGTCCTCGGCCGGGACGGCGAGGCCGGACTCCGGGCCGAGGAAGGCCTGGTCCTGCATGCCGACCTCGTACTCGCCGACCACGACGACCTCGGCGGTCGGCTCCTCCTCGCCGTGGCGCAGCCGCAGGTGGCGGACGAGGTTGCCCTCGGGGTGCAGGTGCGCGCTCTCCCGGCTCAGCTCGGTGACCGGTGCCTCCGAGTCGTGCACCTGGTTCCAGTGCGGATGACCCAGGGCGATGCGTGCGTCGGTGACCGGCTCCAGGACCTCGTAGTCGACGGCGATCCGCGAGGC
>JBKPQU010000442.1:0-6049 GCA_046734255.1 Actinomycetota bacterium | reverse complement strand
CGTCCGGGGTCTGCGCGTCGGCATCACGCTCTCCGGCGGCAATGTCGACGTGGACCGCTTCACGGCCGTGATGGCGGAGCACGCACCGACGTGAGCCCGCCGGCGTCCGGGTGGGCTAAAAGTCCACGTTCGTCGGGGGTTGCCGGTTGCCGCCGACCCGCTGACTATGAGTTATGGCCGGTGTCGCGAGCGTGCGCACCATCGCAACGACTCGCCGTGCTGCCGCTGCCCTGATCGGGTTCGCGCTGGTCGGTGCCGCGATGGCGGGGTGTTCCGCCAAGGTCACTCCGCTGTGCAGCCGGGCCGAGGCGCTGAGCAGGCAGGGGAGACTCGCTGACGCCGCCGAGGTCTACGCCGAGGCGCAGCGGGCCAAGGAGGGCTCGTGCGCCGACAAGGGCCTCGCGGCCGTCGCCAAGAGCCAGGCCGAGGCGATGACCGCGACCGCCAAGGGTCAGGCCGCGGAGAACGCGGGCGACCTCACCACCGCGCGCCAGCAGTACCGGACCGCGGTCGCGATCGACGCCGGCAGCGCACAGGCGGCCGCGGGACTGGTCAGGGTGACCCGGCGGCCTGCGGTGATCGGTCCGCTGTGGTTCCGCGCGCAGCGCCTGCACGACGAGGGTTACGACAACGCCGCCCGGGCAGAGATCGTCCGCGTCCTGCGGGCGCATCCCGACGAGACGGTTCCGGCGGGCCTGGCACCGCTGGCCGCCGCCGCGACGGCCACCGCGCAGGCGACACCGACGCCGTCGGCCGGCCCGACCGCTGCCAGCCCTGCCGAACCCGCCGGCGTCCCGTGGCGCCTGTGGGGCCTCGGGCTCCTCGGACTCCTGCTGGCGGCGGCGCTGGGTGTTGCCGGATACCTGTTCTGGCGCGCCCTTCGCGACCTGGAGTGGCGGGTCACCGACATGGAGGAACCCGCCGACGCGCTGGCGAGCACGCTGGAGCCGGCGCCGGCTCATCTCGCGCTGCCGGGCGCTCCGGTCGCCCGGCAGCAGCTCCCGGCCGAGCGGGACGCCGCGCCCGTACAGCAGCCGAGCTCTCTGCCGCCCGAGCACGCCAGGGAGGTGAAGGCTCTCGCCGCCTCGGTGGCGGGGGTGAGCGAGGCGGTGGACGAGCTGCGGCTCGACGTCGGTTGCCAGCGCGAGCGCACCGACCAGCTGTTCAGCAGGCTGGCACGCCTCGCCTCCGGCTCCACGGTGGAGAACCGCAGGTACTACGCCCAGGCCAGGCCCCGGCGGGCCGCCGGACCGGTGAACGGTCACCACCCCGACGGCCAGCTGATCGACGTCCGGGTCTTCCGGATCATCCACGGCCGCCCCGGCGGCGTCTTCTCCAAGCCGTCCGGCGCGATCGATCATCAGGGTTGGCTGCTGATCAAGCGGGTGATCGCGCGGGTGACCGCCGGCGACCTGCACCTCGGGACCGCGCCGCCGTCTGCGGCGCCCGGGTCGTCTGCAGCGCCCGGGTCGTCCGGGTCGTCCGGGCAGGAGCACGCGGGGCTGGAGGCCATCCACGACTCCCTGGACAGCGCGCTCACCAAGGTCTCCGTCGACCCCCATTCGGAGCGTTGCACGGAGTTCTGGACGACCAGGTTGTCGGAGAACCTCGCGACGTTCGCCGAGGGCCTGAGCGACGCGAGGGAGCAGTGGCAGAGGCTGATCCTCGGCGAGCCGGTGCACCTCATCGGGACCACCGCGCCGTTCACGCCGCCCTCGGTCGACGTGCTGGAGACCGTCGCGGGGGAGATCCCGCTGCCCGGTGACACGCTCAGGACCGCGGAGCGCATCGTCGGCTTCACCTGCCTCGTCGTCCAGCCCGGACCGGCACGCCCGCGCACGGTCATGGAGGCGTGCCTGACCTCGCTGGCGCACGACTTCCTGTCCCAGAGCATCGCCGGTGAGCTGGGCCGGGCGGTCAGCGACATGCTGGCCCCGGTGGGTGGCCAGGACCTCGATCTCGCGACGCCCGGCGAGCACCAGAACGACCACGAACTCAGGCAGCGGCGGGAGGCAGTGCTTCTCACCGACGAGCTGAGGCAGGAGAGGTTGCGCCGGCTCGCCGTCCAGCGGCGCGCCACATCGGGCGGCTCCCCGAGCTGAACCGCCGGCACTGTACGGCCCGCGCCAAACTGTGCGGTGTTGCGCCAATCCCTCATGCCCACGGTGTCACGCCGTGGGCTTCTGGTAGGCACGGTGTCACGCCGTGGGCAACGAGGGGGGCGGCGCGGCGGCACGGTTTGGGCCTCAGCGGAAGGTGATCAATTGGTCGACCGGGGCGTGGTCGTCGGTGAGGATCTGCGCGGCCCCGGCGAAGGCGGCGGTGGCGGCCGGGTCGAGGACACGCCAGGTGGGTTCCCGCTGCAGCAGGGCGGTCTCGATCCGGTCCAGGGGCAACGGTTCGCGGGAGGCGAGCAGGACGTGGTTGCCGCCCTCGGAGCCGGCCAGCGTCGCTGCGCTGGCCGCCACGGCGACCTGGCCGAACACCGACCTCAGCGTGGCCAGCTCGGCGCGGGCGAACCGGTCCGGCGGCCAGTCGATCACGTTGACCGCGTAGATGCCGTCCCCGCGCAGCACCCGGCCGACCTGCTCCACGGTCTGCCGCGTCGTCAGATGCCACGGGACCGCGATGCCCCCGAACGCGTCGCCGATCACCAGGTCGTAGGTCGCGGCCGGCTCACCCGCCAGCCCGACGCGGGCGTCCCCGATCCGCACGGTCAGGTTCGGGATCCCCGACACACCGAGGCGTTCGCGGCCCAGGTCGACGACGCCCTTGTCGATCTCCAATACCTTGTCCCGGCTGCCGGGTCGTGTGGCCGCCAGGTAGCGCGGCATCGTGAAGCCGCCGCCACCGACGTGCAGCGCGGCCACCGGACTGCCGGGGCTGCGCATCACATCCGCGACCGAGGCGAGCGCCCGGATGTAGGCGAACTGCAGGTAGCGCGGATCGTCCAGGTCCACGTAGCTGTGCTGCAGGGAGTCCAGCCACAGCACCCTGCCCGCCGGCCGTGCGGGGTCGGCCTGGACCCGGGCGCAGTGGTAGGCCGTCTCCACGTCGCACGGAGCCGGCGCCAGCACGACGAGCAGCGGCACCAGGGGCAGTACGGCGACCGCGCCCGGCCGGGCGAGCGGGATGTCACGGCGCCGCTGCCAGGCGGCGGCGAGGCCGGTGAGGATCATCAGGCACCCGGTGCCGAGCAGGATCACCGACGTCGAGAAGGCGGCCAGCAGCACGAACCCGGTGAGGAAGGTCGCGGTGATCGCACCGAGCGTGCCGATCCCGGACAGCCGCCCCACCACGGTCCCGGTCCGGCCGAGGTGGGTGAGCTGGAGCTTGATCACCATCGGGGTGACGGCGGACAGCAGCGCGGCGGGCGGGAACACCGCGACCATCGCGATCAGCAGCACGACCGAGACCCCCGGCGTCCCCTGCGTCGCGGCACCCACCCAGCGGACCGCCGGCAGCGTGAGCATGGTCAGCGCGCCGCCGCCGACCAGCACAGGCCCGACCAGTCGTGCCGGGTCGATCCGGTCGGCCACCTGCCCGCCGGTCCACGCGCCGAACGCGATCGCGGCGAGCGCCGTACCGATCACCGCAGTGTTGGTCTCCAGGGTCACGCCGACGTACGGCGCGATCAGCCGGATGGCCGCGATCTCCAGCACCAGCACCGCCGCTGCCGCGAGGAAGACCAGAGCTCCGGCGGCCCGCGGTGGGAGGGGTCCGGACGTGCGCCCGTTGCGATCCGTTCCAGCCTCGCTCATCCGGGACATCCTGCCCTGCCCTGCCCGGGCGGCCGAGACTCGGACATCCCGGACGAACCGGGTTGGTCGTAGTGTGAGCACCGAGGCGGCCGGGGCGCGTGTGACGTGCGGATCGTCGTGCGGATCCCGTGCGGATCCCGTGCGGATCCTGCGCGGTTGTCGGAAGGTGGTGGTCGGGTTGAGCACCGTCAGGGCATGGGTCGGCGCGCGGGGCGGGTCGGGGGACACCACCCCGCCCGTGCGGATGTCGTGGCGCGGCGACCTGGTCACCGTGCTGCTGTCGTTGTGGTTGATCGTCGGCATCTTCGTGGACGGGTGGGCGCACAACACCAAGCCCGGCCTGGAGACGTTCTTCACCCCCTGGCACGCGCTGTTCTACTCCGGCTTCGCCGCCACCGCCGCGTGGATCCTGTGGTCGGTCTGGTCCGGCATGCGTGACGGCAGGTCCTGGCCGGACGCCGTCCCGGTCGGCTACGGGTACGCGCTGGTCGGGCTGGTCGTCTTCGGGCTGTCCGGGCTCGGCGACCTCACCTGGCACCAGATCTTCGGGATCGAGCAGAACATCGGCGCCCTGCTCAGCCCGACCCACCTGGGACTGTTCGCCGGGGCCTTCCTCGTGGTGACCGCGCCGTACCGGTCGGCCGCCGGCAACCCGCTGCTGGGTCCCGACCCCGGGCTGCGCCGCCTGCTGCCCGCGGTGATGGCGGTGACGCTGGCCGGATGCCTCAGCGCGTTCATCCTGCAGGCCTGGCATCCGATGACCGAGAACCCGATCAGCCGGGGGGCGGCCGCGGACCTGGAGGGCGCCTTCGGTCCGAACGCGCCGTGGATCCAGACCATGCAGATCAGGGGGGGTGTGGCCAGCTTCCTGCTGGCCACGGTGTTCCTCTACGGCCCGCTGGTCTACCTCGCCCGGACCTGGCGGGTCCCTCCCGGCGCCGCGGTCATGGTGATCGGCGTCCAGTGCGTGATGCTGCAGGCGATGCTCGCGATGCGGGACGGCGGGCTGGCCGTCCTCGGCGTTCTCGGATCCATCGCCACCGCCGTGCTGGTCGCCGTCCTGCGCCCCGGCCCGGACAGCCCCGGCCGGATCCGCGCGTTCGCCGGGCTGGCACCCCCGCTGTTCTGGGGGATCTTCGTCGCCGGCATCGCGCTGGCCGACGGCGGGCTCGGCTGGCAGCCGGAGTGGTGGGGAGGTTCGATCGTCTGGAGCGGGCTGGTCGGCCTGGCGATGACGCTGGTGCTGCCGCCCCGGCAGCCGGTGCCCGAACCGTCCCCGGCGGGATGAGGCTCGGGTCCGAGAGGAGCAGCATGCGATTCGCGATCAAGACCAGGCCGGAGCACACGACGTGGGCCGAGCTCCGTGACGTGTGGGTGGCGGCCGACGAGATCGAGATCTTCGAATCGGCATGGAACTGGGACCACTTCTACCCGCTGACCGGCGACCTGTTCGGCGACAACTTCGAGGGCTGGACGATGCTCGCCGCGATGGCCCAGGCCACCCGGCGGATCAGGATCGGCTGCCAGGTCACGGGGATGATCTACCGGCATCCCGCGGTGCTGGCGAACATGGCCGCGACCGTCGACATCATCTCCGAGGGTCGGCTCGAGCTCGGCCTGGGTGCCGGCTGGAACCAGATGGAGTGCGACGCGTACGGCATCGAGCTGCCCCCCATGCGCGAGCGCTTCGACCGCTTCGACGAGGGTGTGGAGGCGATCGTCGGCCTGCTCAGCCAGACCTCGACCACCATGGACGGCCGGTACGTGCAGCTGCGGGACGCGCGTTGCGAGCCGAAGCCCGTGCAGCGCCCGCACCCGCCGATCACGATCGGCGGGCGGGGGCCGAAGCGCACCCTGCGCGCGGCGGCGCGCTGGGCACAGCAGTGGAACGCCATCACCTCCGACCCCGAGGACTGGGCCGGGCTGAAGGAGATCCTGGTCGGGCACTGCGCGGACCTGGGTCGCGACCCCGACGAGATCACCTGCTCCGTCAACGTCCGGCTCGAGCCCGACCAGGACGTCCGGGAGGTCGTCGAGGCGGTCGAGGCCTACCGGTCCGCGGGCGTCGACCTCGCGATCGTCGGCCTGCCGCTCGGCGCCAAACCGCAGATCCTCGACTCGCTGGCCGGCGCGCTGGACTCCCTGGGCTGACCCGCACCGACGCGGACCGTGTGACATCGCGGGCATCCGGCGCGCTGACGCAGCGTAGGCATGGCGGGTGCGCGCGCAGTGCCGCGCACGATCGCAGACCGGGAGGTCCTGGTGAGCCGAGTTGCCGTGGTGAGCGG
>JBKPQU010000441.1:0-10813 GCA_046734255.1 Actinomycetota bacterium | reverse complement strand
CTCGCGCGCTGGTGCGCCGGGCGGTACGGCGACCGGCGCGGACCCGCCCGGCTGCTGGTCCCGGGCGCGTTCGCCGCGGCTGCGGGCGTCCTCGGCCTGGTGCTGACCACCAGCCCGACCGCCGTGCTGACCGGGGCGGCGCTGTTCGGGGCGGGCTTCGGCGTGAGCCAGAGCGCCAGCCTGACCCTGATGTTCGACCGGGTCTCCCCCGCCGGGTACGGCACGGCTAGTGCGTTGTGGAACATCGCCTACGACGCCGGGTTCGGGGTCGGCGCCGCCGGGTTCGGCGTGGTGACCGCACCGGCCGGATACTCCGGCGCATTCGCCGTGGCCGCCGGCGCGGTGCTGGCCGTCACCGCCGCAGGTCGAGGGGTCCGTCCGGGCAACGGCCGGGAGCCGTCGAGGACCGCGGATGAGACTGTCGCACCCGTGTGCCAGGGTGGGCCCGATGACACAGAGAGCAGTGACAACAGCCCGGCGCCGGCCGTTCGCGCAGGGTGACAGGAAGGCAGGGGAGAGATCGGGATGACCGAACTCAGGACACGGAGCGCGGCCGAGCACGACCGGGACCATGATCTCGAGCAGGACCTGGAGCACCGGCTCGAACTGCACCGGGTCGAGCTCACCGGCTACTGCTACCGCATGCTCGGCTCCGGCTTCGAGGCCGAGGACGCCGTCCAGGAGACGCTGGTCCGCGCCTGGCGGGGCTTCGACCGCTTCGAGGGGCGGGCGGCGTTCCGGTCGTGGCTGTACCGGATCGCCACCAACGTGTGCCTCGACATGCTGGCCGGCCGGCAGCGTCGCGCCCGCCCGATGGACCTCAGCTCGCCGAGCAGCGCCGACTCGCATCTCACCCCGCCGCTTCCCGAGACCACCTGGATCCAGCCCATCCCTGACGCGCAGGTCCTGCCGATGGGCGGCGACCCGGCCGCGCTGGCGGAGGCCCGCGAGACGATCCGGCTGGCGTTCCTCGCGGCGCTGCAGCACCTGCCGCCGCGGCAGCGGGCCGTGCTCATCCTGCGGGAGGTGCTGCGGTGGAGCGCCGCCGAGGTGGCGGAGCTGCTGGGCAGCACGGTCGCCTCGGTGAACAGCGCCCTGCAGCGCGCCCGGGCGACGCTGGCGGCCAGCGACCTGGACGCCACCGACGTCTCCCCGCCCGAGGACGACGAGCAGAAGGCGCTGCTGGCCCGCTACGTCGAGGCCTTCGAGCGCTACGACATGGACTCGCTGGTGTCCCTGCTGCACGAGGACGCCACCTGGTCGATGCCTCCGTACGAGCTCTGGCTGCGCGACCACGCCGACATCCGTGCCTGGTGCCTCGGCCCCGGGGCGGCCTGCCGGGGCTCGCGGCTGGTCGCGACGACGGCGAACGGCTCCCCCGCCTTCGGCCAGTACCGGATCGCCGCGGACGGGCACGGCCACGAGCCGTGGTCGCTGCAGGTGCTGGAGACCTCAGGCGGGCAGATCACCGGGATCATGTTCTTCCTCGACACCGAGAACCTGTTCCCGGTCTTCGGCCTGCCCGCCCGCCTCGAGTCCTGAGGCGGGCTGGATCGGCAGCACCTCGGCGAGCCCGACCAGCGCGAGCAGCTCCAGGAGCCGGCGGGAGGCGTTCCGCAGCCGGATCTCGCCGCCCCTGCGCCGGGCGGCCAGCTGCAGCCTGGCCAGGGTGTCAACGGTCCCGGCGTCCGGGTGAACGACGTCCCGCACGTCGCAGATCACCAGGCCGACCCCGCCGCCGCCGGGCAGGTGCCGGGCGAGAGCCAGAGCCTTGGCAGGGTCGAGCGCGTCGCCCAGTACGAGCACGATCGTGCTCGGGCCGGGCGGCAGCGGCGCACCCGGCGGAGCCCCGGGTGAGGAGTCGGCAGCAGCCACCGCGGGGCCTCCCTCCGCGGTCCGATGTGAAGACGCCGCGAGGGGGCCAAACTCATCGGCGGCACGCATTCGCACCGATCTGGTTCTCCGGCGATGAGTCCCGGACGTCTCGCCGGTCCAAACATGCGTGAACCGAAGCCTGGCTCCAGACGATGTGCGCACGAACACCCGCAAGCGCTGGCTCGCGCTGCTCGTCCTCTGCCTTGGCGACCTGATGATCGTCCTGGACACGACGATCGTGAACGTGGCGCTGCCGTCGATCAGGGAGGACCTCGGCTTCTCCGAGGCCTCGCTGGCCTGGGTCGTGAACGCCTACCTGCTCACCTTCGGCGGCTTCCTGCTGCTCGGCGGCCGATTCGGCGACCTGTTCGGCCACCGCCGGCTGTTCCTGCTCGGCATCGCGCTGTTCACCGCCGCCTCGCTCACCTGTGGCCTGGCCGGATCGCAGGGGTTCCTGATCGCCGCGCGGGCGGTGCAGGGGCTGGGTGGTGCCGTCGTGTCGGTGGTCGCCCTGTCGCTGATCATGATCTTGTTCACCGAGCCGGCCGAACGGGCGCGCGCGATGGGTGTGATCGGGTTCATCGTCGCCGGCGGCGGCAGCATCGGCGTGCTGCTCGGCGGGGTGCTCACAGACCTGCTCGACTGGCACTGGATCTTCCTGGTCAACCTCCCGGTCGGGATCGCCGTCGTCGCGTTGAGCCTGGTCCTGCTGCCGGCCGGTGATCGGCAGGCGGAGCGCGGGCGCCTCGACATCGCCGGCGCCGTCACCGTGACCGCCTCGCTCATGCTCGCGGTCTACGCGATCGTCAACGGGAACTCGGCGGGATGGACCTCCGGCCCGACGATCGGCCTGCTCGCGGCCGCGGCCGCGCTGCTGGCGTGCTTCCTCCGCATCGAGGTCGGAACCCCCACCCCGCTGGTGCCGTTGCGGCTGTTCCGGCTGCGGAACGTCGCGGCCGCCAACGTCATCGGCGTCCTGTGGGCCGCTGCGATGTTCGGCTGGTTCTTCGTCTCCGCCCTCTACCTCCAGCAGGTCCTCGGGTACGGCCCGATGGCGGTGGGCCTCGCCTTCCTGCCGGCCAACTTGATCATGGCGGTGTTCTCCCTCGGGCTGTCCGCCAGGTTGGTCATGCGGTGGGGCACCAGGCCACCCCTGGTGATGGGGCTGCTGCTGTCCGCCGCCGGGCTGGCGCTGTTCGCGCGGGCCCCGGTCGACGGCGGCTTCGTCACCGACGTCCTCCCGAGCATGATCCTGCTCGGCGTCGGCGCGGGGATGGCGTTCAATCCGATGCTGCTCGTCGCGATGAGCGACGTCGAACCGAGCGAGTCCGGGCTTGCCTCGGGAGTCGTCAACACCTCGTTCATGATGGGCGGGGCACTGGGGCTGGCGGTGCTGGCCAGCGCCGCGGTGGCTCGCAGCGGCGCTCTGGCTGCCGCCGGGAGCGACCCGGTGGCCGCCCTCAACGGCGGTTACGGGCTCGCCTTCACGATCGGAGCCGTCTGCGCCGCCGCAGCCGGTGTGTGCGCCGCCGCGATCCTCCGGAGCGTCACGACACCGGCAGCGGAGCGGCCCGGCGACGAGCCGGCACGAAGCTCCGCGGACCGCATCGCGCCTAGTCGCGTACGGACTACCAGCCATCTTGAGGATTGCGGGAGGGTGAACGCATGAGTGGGGTTCGGGTACTGGTCGGCACACGCAAGGGGGCGTTCGTCCTCACCTCCGACGCCGGGCGGGAGAAGTGGGACGTCAGCGGCCCGCACTTCGCCGGCTGGGAGATCTATCACCTCAAGGGGTCCCCCGCGGACCCGGACCGGATCTACGCCTCGCAGTCCAGCGGCTGGTTCGGCCAGCTGATCCAGCGCTCCGACGACGGCGGCGTGACCTGGAAGCCGGCGGGCAACGAGTTCGCCTACGACGGCGTCCCCGGCACCCACCAGTGGTACGACGGCACGCCGCACCCGTGGGAGTTCGCCCGCGTCTGGCACCTCGAACCGTCGCTGACCGACCCGGACACCGTGTACGCCGGGGTCGAGGACGCCGCCCTGTTCCGCTCCACCGACGGCGGCGGGACCTGGCAGGAGCTCTCCGGGCTGCGCGGCCACGGTTCGGGACCGTCCTGGCAGCCCGGCGCGGGCGGGATGTGCCTGCACACGATCGTGCTGGATCCCAGCGATCCGGAACGCATGTTCGTCGCGATCTCCGCGGCCGGAGCCTTCCGCAGCGACGACTCCGGGACCACCTGGCGGCCGATCAACCACGGCCTGAGGTCGGAGGGCATCCCCGACCCCAACGCGGAGGTGGGCCACTGCGTCCACCGGATCGCGATGCACCCCGCACGACCCGGCGTGCTGTTCATGCAGAAGCACTGGGACGTGATGCGCAGCGACGACGCCGGCGAGGAATGGCGAGAGATCAGCGGCAACCTGCCGACCGACTTCGGGTTCACGATCGACGTCCACGCGCACGAGCCGGACACCGTCTACGTGGTGCCGATCAAGAGCGACTCCGAGCACTTCCCGCTCGACGGGCAACTCCGCGTCTACCGCAGCCGCGGCGGCGGGGACGAGTGGGAGGCGCTGACCGACGGCCTGCCGCAGAGCAACTGCTACGTCAACGTGCTGCGCGACGCGATGGCCGTCGACTCGCTGGAGGACTGCGGGATCTACTTCGGCACGACCGGCGGCCAGGTGTACGCCTCGGCCGACGCCGGGGACAGCTGGGCGCCGATCGTCCGGGACCTCCCCGCCGTGCTGTCGGTGGAGGTGCAGACGCTGTCGTGATCCGGGTCGTGCTGCCGGCGCACCTGCGCACGCTCGCCCAGGTCGGCGGCGAGGTGCAGCTGGACGTCGCGGGTACGGCCACCCAGCGCCGCGTGCTGGACGCGCTCGAGGCCCGCTATCCCATGCTGCGTGGCACGATCCGCGACAACGTCACCCAGCAGCGGCGCCCGTTCGTCCGGTTCTTCGCCTGCGAGCAGGACCTGTCGCACGACCCCGCGGACGAACCCCTGCCCGACGCGGTCGCGACCGGCGCCGAGCCCTACCTGATCGTCGGGGCGATGGCCGGCGGCTGAGTCCGGCGACCTACAGCGGGGCGGTGAGCTCCAGGTGCACGCCGTCGGGGTCGCTGAACGACAGGATCGCGATGCCGAACCCGGGCAGGTCGCGCGTCTGCCCGTGCGGGATCCCCTGCTGCTCGAGCCGGCGCTCGGCCTCCTCGAGGTCCGCCTTCGCGGGCACGGTGAAGCTGATGTGGTCCAGGCCGACCCGCTCGGAGTCGAAGCGGTCGGAGGCGTCGGCGACGGGCCGCAGGCCGAACAGCATGCCGTGCGCCAGGAACACCACACCGCCGTACAGCTGGTCGCGGTCGGCCCGCACCTCGGGGTCCGACGGGTCGCCCTGAGATCGGGCGACGACCTCGAACCCCAGGACGTCGGTGTAGAACCGCTCGGATCGCTCGAGGTCTCGCACGGTCAGCCGCACGTGGTGCAGCCCGGTGGTCTGGATCAGGGCCATGACGGACTCCTCGCGCTCGCCACCCCGTTCGCGCGACGACTGTACGCGCGGGCCGCGCCGCGCGGCAGGGCATCGCGACGTCGAGGTCGTGCCCGGCTCGCGAACAGCGCCGTCTGCGAAGATGGTGGCGGCCGCCCGAACCCGGCCCGAGGAGCTGACCGTGGACGACCGAACCTGGGGTTTCCGGACCCGGGCCGTGCACGCGGGCGGCGTGCCGGACCCGACCACCGGCGCCCGCGCCGTCCCGATCTACCAGACGACGAGCTTCGTCTTCGACGACACCACGGACGCCGCGGCCCTGTTCGCGCTGCAGAAGTACGGCAACATCTACACCCGCATCGCGAACCCGACGGTCGCGGCATTCGAGGAGCGGATGGCCAGCCTCGAGGGCGGGCTGGGCGCGCTGGCCACCAGCAGCGGGCAGGCGGCGGAGTTCCTCACGTTCGCCGCGCTGGCCGGAGCAGGCGACCACATCGTCGCGGCCACCAGCCTCTACGGCGGCACGGTCACCCAGCTGGACGTGACCCTGCGCCGGTTCGGCGTGCAGACGTCGTTCGTGCGGGGGACGGACGTCTCGGACTTCGATGGGGCGGTGACCGACCGCACCAAGCTGATCTTCGCCGAGGTCGTCGCGAACCCCTCCGGTGAGGTCGCCGACATCGCCGGGCTGGCCGAGGTGGCGCACGCCCACGGCATCCCGCTGGTGGTCGACGCGACCACCGTGACGCCGTACCTGTGCCGCCCGATCGAGCACGGTGCCGACCTCGTGCTGCACTCGGCGACGAAGTTCCTCGGCGGGCACGGCACCACGCTCGGCGGCGTCGTCGTGGACGCCGGACGGTTCGACTGGGCCAACGGCCGCTTCCCGACGATGACCGAGCCGGTGGCGTCCTACGGCGGCCTGACCTGGTGGGGGAACTTCGGCGAGTACGGCTTCCTGACCAAGCTGCGGGCCGAGCAGCTGCGCGACATCGGGGCGACGCTCTCGCCGTTCGCGGCATTCCTTCTCCTGCAGGGCGTGGAGACGCTGCCGCAGCGGATGGCCGAGCACGTCGCCAACGCCCACCGGGTCGCCGCCTGGCTGGACGGCGACGAGCGGGTGTCGTGGGTCCGCTACGCCGGCCTGCCCGACCACCCCCACCACGAGCGGGCACGCCGCTATACACCGGAGGGCCCGGGTGCGGTGTTCTCCTTCGGGGTGCGCGGCGACCGGGACGCAGGGCGCCGGTTCATCGAGTCGCTGGAGCTGTGCAGCCACTTGGCCAACATCGGCGACGCCCGCACGCTGGTGATCCACCCGGGCTCCACGACCCACCAGCAGCTGTCCGACGCCCAGCTCGAGGCCGGGGGCGTCTCCGCGGACCTCGTCCGGATCAGCGTCGGCCTGGAGGACGTCGAGGACATCATCTGGGACCTCGACCAGGGCCTGAACGCGGCCACCAAGGGGCAGCCGTGACCTCCCTGCAGACCCCTGAGCAGGCCCCTGAGCAGACCCCTGAGCCGGCGTCCGTGCCGTCCGCGCCTCAGGCACCAGGTTCGCCGCCGGCGCGTGCGTGGGTCGGCCCGTCCGCCCGCGACCGGCTGGAGATCCTGCGTCGCACCCGCACCGTGGCGATCGTCGGGGCCTCGGCGAACCCGTCGAGGTCCAGCTACTTCGTCGCGACCTACCTGCTGGCCAGCACGCCGTACGAGGTGTGGTTCGTCAACCCGCGAGCCGACCGGATCCTCGGCCGGCAGGTCTACCCGAGCCTCGCGGACCTGCCCGAACCGCCGGACCTCGTCGACGTGTTCCGCCGGCACAGCGAGCTCCCGCAGGTGCTGGGCGAGGCGGTGGACGCCCGCGCGAAGACCCTCTGGCTGCAGCTGGGCCTCTGGCACGAGGACGTCGCCCGGCGCGGTGAGGCCGCGGGGCTGAGCGTCGTCATGGACCGCTGCTTGAAGATCGAGCACGCCCGCTTCCACGGTGGCCTGCACCTGGCCGGGTTCGACACCGGGGTGATCAACTCTCGCCGGCGGCGCGGGTGAGCGGCCCGCGCACGCGGCACGACCTCCACGCGGTCGCGGAGCTGCTGTTGGCCGGGCCGCAGTACCGCGCCTCGGGAACGATCCGGTTGCGCGTCACGCCGGGCGGTTTCGGCACGGTCGCGGAGCCGCAGGTGCGGGTGGACGGCGGCGACCTGGTCGCCGGTGAGGCGCGGCTGCGGATGGCCGGGACCACCCTGCGCCGGCTGGGCGACGCGGCCGGCCTGGACGTCGGGGCGCCGGTCGACCTGTACGCCGACGGCTCCGGCGCCCTGCCCGAGGACCCGCTCGAGGTGGACGAGCAGGCGGCCGCCGAGCTGGCCCGCTGGCTGGCCACCGGCGAGGCGGCGCTGCGCAGCCTGGCTCCCGACCAGACCCCGGTGCTGTGGCCGGAGCACTTCGACCTGTCGATCACCGTGGACGAGGTGAACTACGGGGTCTCCCTCGGCGACGGGTTCCTGGCCGAGCCCTACGCCTACGTCGGGCCGTGGGCCCACCGCGAGGGGGATTTCTGGAACGCCCCCTTCGGCGCGGTTCGCCGCGCGGCGGAGCTGGCGGACGCGCAGGAGGTGGGGGCGTTCTTCGCGGCCGGAAAGGCGGCCGCGGCGCAGTCCGCAAAAGACTCAGCAGCTGAGTGAGTGATCACTCCCCGGCGAGGTACTCCCAGTGCCAGGGCTCCCGGGGACCGCTGCCGCCGGGCAGCGCCCAGTCGGGGTTGCCCCAGCCGTAGGCCGCGCCGTTGTCCCGGAGCCAGGCGTACTGCCGGGAGCCGTACCGGTCGGGGCCGTTGCACAGGTCGGCGGCGAGCCCCCAGCCGTGCTCGCTGGTGCCGGGTATCGCGGCGAGTCCCGGCTTCTCCCCCTTGAGCCTGACCTGCTCGCCGTACGTCCGGTACGTGCCGGACAGGCAGATGTTGGTGCCGAAGTGCTGCCGGTAGGCGATGTTGAGCTTGGCCAGCGCGACGGCGGCATCCGAGCGGAGCCGGAACCGCGGGTCCCACAGCGTGCACAGGATGCTCGCCGGGAGCTGGCCGTTCGACAGCGTGGCGACGTGGTGGACGGCGCCGTCGCAGCCGGGCAGGACGGAACGCTCGCCGCTGCGCGAGGCCCGGGTGACCAGGACCGTGCCGGGAGCGCTGAGCAGGCGCGGCACCGTGCTTCCGGGAGCCGCCTCGACGACCACGTGCAGCGCCGAGACGCCGGGCGCGGAGTCCGCCTTGAGCGCGGGGAACAGCGGCGCAGGGGCCATCGACATGCCGACGACGGGGTTGGCGGTCACCTTCGGCGCGGGGCTCGCCATCACACCGCTGATCGGTGCCGCGATCGTCGCCAGACCCAGCGCGCTCGCGATGCCCACCTGAGGGGCAGACAGCTGCGGCAGCCCGCTCCCGGACCGGCGTCGTGCGCGGGACCCTGTGGCGGAGCGGGTGTTGCGGCTGCGGCGGAGTGCGGGCGTGTCGGCGCGATGCGACGGCACGGGTCGTCCTCCCTGGCGGTCCGGCGGAACTCGAAGTGGCGGTCACCCGGCCCCTCCCGCCAGGATCACGGAACTATAAATGCGAATCGGGGGTGCAAGGCAAGTGCCTCAGGCGTGTCGTGGATGGCGGTTTCCTCCTCAGCCGGCCCCCTCCCGCTGGGATGCGTCGACCACCTCGCCGACCAGCTGCTCCAGCACGTCCTCCAGGAAGATCAATCCCGCGGTGACCCCGTCCTCGCCGACCACGCGGGCGAGGTGGGATCCCGCCCGCTGCATCACCGCCAGGGCGTCCTCGACCTCGTCGGAGCTCGCGAGGCTGACCAGCGACCGGACCCGCGCCTGCGGGATCGGCCGGTCGTACTGCTCCGCCTCGGCGTACAGCAGGTCCTTCAGGTGCAGGTACCCGACCATCTCGCCGTCCTCGGCAACCACCGGGAAGCGGCTGTAGCCGGTCCGGGCGACCACGCGCTCGACCTGTTCCGGCGTGCTGTTCTCCGGCACCGTGACGAGCTCGGACCGCGGCACCATGACGTCGCCGGCGACCCGCTCGCTGAACTCCAGGGCGCGGCCGAGCAGCACGTGCTCCTCCACCAGCAGGCCCTCGCGCTGCGACTCGGTGAGGATCGATCGGACCTCCTGCGCGGTGAACGCGGACGTGAGCTCGCCCTTGGGCTGGACCCGGAGCAGCCGGAGCAGCACGTAGGCGCCGGCGTTCAGCGCGCGGATCAGCGGCGCGAACGCCCTGGCGAAGGCCACCAGCGGCGGGGTGAGCACGAGCGCCGCCCGCTCCGGCTCGGCCAGGGCCAGGTTCTTCGGGACCATCTCGCCGATCACGACGTGGGTGGAGACGACGATCGCGAGCGCGAGGCTGAACGCCACCGGGTGGAGGAGCCCCTCGGGGATCCGCACATCGGCGAACGGCGCCTCCAGCAGGTGCGCCAGCGCCGGCTCGGCCACTGCGCCCAGGCCGAGCGAGCACACCGTGATCCCCAGCTGCGCGGCCGCGAGCATCAGCGGCAGGTGCTCCATCGCCCAGAGCACGGTCCGGGCCGAGCGCCGTCCCGCGGCCAGCGGCTCGACCTGGCTGCGCCGGGACGAGATCACCCCGAACTCCGCGCCGACGAAGAACGCGTTCAGCAGCAGGAGGAGGAGCGCGACCAGCAGCAGCGACGAGTTGCTCACCGCGGCACCGCCTCGGACCCGTGGGTGCCGGGGTGCAGCAGGGGCGGCGCCGGGATCGTGGCCGGGGTAAGCCGGATCCGGTCGACGCGGCGGCCGTCCATCCGCTCCACCCGGGCCACCGCCCCGGGGACGGCGACCTCGTCGCCGACCGCGGGCACCCGGCCGAGCAGCGCCATCACGAACCCGCCGAGCGTCTCGTACGCCGGCCCGTCCGGGACGTCGAACCCGATCTGGTCCCGGACCTCGTCCGGCCGCATCAGCCCGGGTACCAGCCACGACCCGTCGCCGTCCCGGACGGCGCCCGCGCGGGTGAGGTCGTGCTCGTCGGAGAGCTCGCCGATCAGCTCCTCGATCAGGTCCTCCAGCGTGACCACGCCGGCGGTGCCGCCGTACTCGTCGACGACCACGGCCAGCTGCATCCCGCTCGTGCGCAGCTCCAGCAGCAGCGGCGGCAGCCGGACGGTCTCCGGCACGCGCAGCGGCTCGGACATCAGCGCCACCACCGGCACCTCCGCCCGGCGCGCCCGCGGCACCGCGACCGCGCGCTTGAGGTGGACGACGCCGGCGATGTCGTCCACGTCGTCGCCGATCACCGGGAACCGGCTGTGGCCCGAGGTCCGCGCGAGCCGGACCACGTCCGCCGCGGTGTCGTCGCGCCGCAGCACCAGCGTGCGCACGCGCGGGGTCATCACGTCCGCGGCAGTGCGGGTGGACAGGTCGAGCGAGCGGGTGAGCAGCATCG
>JBKPQU010000440.1:0-4988 GCA_046734255.1 Actinomycetota bacterium | reverse complement strand
GGGCAGCTTGCCGGGGCTCACCACCTGCACCCGGGTGCCGTAGGCGTCGTCCCCGCTGCCGACCACGACCAGACCGTCGCGCCCGATCGCCAGCCCTGCCGGGTACGCCGCCGGCAGCCAGACGGCGTCCTCGGCGGTGCCCGGCGGGCTGCCGAACGGCTGGCGCCGCCAGATCCCGAACTCGTCACCGTCGGCGTCGTCGAACCACCAGATCCACTCCCCGGCGGGGTCGATCGTCCCCATCGACGTGCCCTCCCGGCGGGAGGTGGCCCGGACCAGGCTGCCGGTGCTCCGGTCGAAGCTGTGCACCTCGACGACGCCCTGCGTGGTGGCGATGACGGCGCAGTGGTCCGGCGCGTCCTCCGCCCAGCGCGGCAGGCCCACCCGCGGCGCCCGGAAGCGACGTTCCCAGGCCGGTACCTGCGCCTCGGGGGGGCGTTGGTCGACGCTCGGGCGAAGGCTCGAGTCGTCCGGCGCCCCTGGTGGAACAGGCAAGGAAGAGGTCCCCGTGGTCACGGTGGGATCCTCGCACGAATCCCGCCGGTGACCCCGCACGATCCCCCGATCGTCAAGTAATGATGAACAGAGGGGGGTTGAAATGCCCTGGGCGGGTCTGGTCTGCTAGTGAGCTTTCAGGCGTTGTGGGCGGGGAGTGACAGTAATGGCACGCACTGTGAGAGATCGCAGGAGCGGGTCTGCGCCTCCCGGGCACGCGTCGCCGGTGCCGCAGCAGCGGGGCCGGCACAAGCAGCAGCGTCATCGCCCCGGGCCGCAGCGGGCCCGGCACCCGCGCCAGCAGAGGTTCGGCTCCCTCGCCGGCCTGCGGCGGGGCACGATCGTGCTGGTCGCGGCGCTGGCCGCGACGGTGCCCGCGACCGCCGTAGGGGTTGGCGTGAAGACCGTCCTCGCCCCGGCCCCCCCGCGGCCCGGGCGGCCCTCCCCGCGCCCATCGTGGTGGACGACGCAGCGCCGACGACCACCGCCAGGGGTGAGCCCGCCTCCACTCACAAGGCCGGCGCGGCGGCGTCCGGCTCCGCCACCGGAACCGGCTCGCCCTCCAGCGGTGCCTCGCCTGCACCGCATCACCGCGCCGCCACCGCGGCCGCGCTGGGGATCCGCCCGATCTCCTACTGGCAGGCGCAGTTCGACGACTCCGATGCCTCCACCTTCCGGACCGCGACCGCGCTCACCACCTCGTCGGACTCCTCCGACTACTACGACGCTGCGTACTACGTCGACGCCTACACCTCGATGTGGGAGGCGACGTCGCAGACGCGCTACCTGGGCCGGGCGGTCTCGCTGGTCAACAACATGATCTCCCGGGCGCGCCCGTCGTCCTCGTTCGGCGGCGGGTTCCACGACGGCTACCTCGGGTGGGTCACGCAACGCTCCGACGTCGCCGGTCAGGAGGTGCCGCTGTACGAGTCGTACATGTGGCGCTACGTGGCACGGCTGATCCGGGTGATGCCGACGACCGGCGCGTACGCCGATGACCGTGCGCGGTTCCTGGCCTTCACGGAGAAGAACATCTTCGACAAGTGGATGGCCCGCGGCGCGAGCGACAACGTGTACCGCTCACGCACCCACATGGCCGCGCACTGGGCCTACATCGGCCTGGAGCTCTCCCGCACGACGCACTCCGCGTCGCGCCGCGCGGCGGCGCTCGCCGTGGCCACGAACGTCGACCGGAACATGCCCAACTCCTCCTCGTCCCTGCGTGGTCAGATGCGCACCAACCCGTCGCACCCCAGCGCCTACCTGTGGTCGGCGGAGTGGGGCAGGACTTCGCCGGTCCAGGACGTCGGCCACGGCAACGGCGTGATCGCCTACGTCGCCGAGGCGTACACGCTCGGCAAGGACTGGACCCGGTCCGACATGGAGAGGTTCGGCGGCACCCTCAGGGTGATCTCCCCGACCGCGGAGTTCGTCGATGGTTCCGGCGACGACACCGGATGGTGGCCCGACGGCTGGGTCAAGCTCGGCCGTGCCGATCCCGCCATCCAGAAGCTGCTGGAGACCCACGGCCGGGCGATCACCGCGCAGTACATGGCGGCGATGGCCGAGAACGTGAAGCTGCTGACGGAGGGCTGACATCCCCATCCCGATGCCCACGGCGTGACACCGGGGGCTTCCGGTGGGCACGGCGTCACACCGTGGGCATGCGGGGGCGGGCGTCAGGTGGTGGCGGCGTCCATGGTGATCTCGGTGGCCGCCAGGGCCTTGCTCACCGGGCAGGACGCCTTGGCGGCCTCGGCGGTCTTGACGAACGTGGCCTCGTCCACGCCGTCCGAACTGCCGCGCACGGTGAGGTGGATCGAGGGGATGCGGAAGCCGCCCGCGGGGTCGGGGGCGAAGCCGACGTCCGCACGGATCTCCAGCGACGTGTTGCTGCCGCCGGCCTCCGAGAGCAGGGCCGAGAACTGCATCGCCAGGCAGGAGGAGTGGGCCGCGGCGATCAGCTCCTCGGGGCTGGTGACCCCTTCGGCCTCGTCCGCCGCCCGGCGCGGGAAGGACACCTGGAAGCTGGCGACGCCGGAACTGTCCAAGGACACGGTGCCGGACCCGTCCTGCAGACCGCCGCTCCAATCGGTGTGCGCGCTACGCGTGGCCATGTCTCCTCCTGTTCGCCGTCCCGACGTGCCTCCTGCGCAGGCTATGCCAGCGCACCGGTATGCACGAGTGCGCCCGAAGTCAGCCGGGATGACCGGCCACGGGCCCGGACGGCGTCCCGGATCGTGCACCGTAGGTTGGGACCCGCGCGGACGGTCGCGGGCGTGGCGGGAGAGGCGGGATGGACAGCACGCTGTTGCGGATCGAGACCGGGGAACGCCTGGTCAGCGACCTGACCAGGGAGCTGGCCCGGTTCTGCGCCGGCCGTGGGGACGGGCTGCTGAACGTTTTCGTGCCGCACGCCACGGCCGGGCTGGCGCTGATCGAGACCGGCGCGGGCAGCGAGGACGACCTCGGCGCGGCGATCAGCCGGCTGCTGCCGGCCGACGACCGGTACCGCCACCGGCACGGCAGCCCCGGGCACGGGAGGGACCACGTCCTGCCCGCCTTCCTGGCGCCGTCGCTCGGCCTTCCCGTGCTCGGCGGCGAGCTCCAGCTGGGCACCTGGCAGAGCGTCGTCCTGGTGGACACCAACGTGGACAATCGCAGCCGCCAGGTGCGGCTGAGCTTCCTGCCCGGCTGACTCACCTGCCGCCCCTGCGCCGGCGCAGGTAGCAGCCCACCCACGACCAGGCCACCAGCAGGGCGACCACCACCTGCACGAGCTGGGTGTAGCGAGCGGGGTAGATCACGCCCTCCACGTAGGTGTCGATGAACCCGCCGTGCAGGGGCGGCTGGCCGGCCCGTGCGCGGAGCCAGTTCTGGGCGGCGGTCAGGGGGCAGCGCGGGCCCAGGCTGATGATCAACGCCGCCCAGGCGACGGCGAGGGCGTGCAGCGGCCACGAGCGCGGCCACCGCCAGGCGAGGAAGCCTCCCCCCACCACGTAGGCCAGGAAGCAGAAGTGCGCCAGAACGACGGCGCCGACCATGGCGCGGTACACCGGCTCCACCCGGCCACCATAGGCAGGCCTCAACCCGGCCCGCGGACCTGCCGAATACAACGGACGTGTCCGGACGGAAGGCCTCGAGCCTGCGCACCTCGCTGACGCTGGGCTTCGTCGCGGCCGGGTTGATCTCGCTGGGGCTGACCGCTGCGCTGACCGCCTACCAGAGCGTGCGGGACGCCCGGGCGACCAGCCGGGTGGCGACCCAGCGGGTGGCCGACGGCACGGCGATGGAGGTCGCCCGGGCGTTCGAGGAGTGGCGCAACGAGCTGCTCGTCGCGGCCCAGGACGACGTGCTCAGGCAGTGGTACCGCCACCCGGCGTTGCGCCCGGCGCTCCTGCCGAGCATCAATGCCAGCCTGATCGGGCTGCACACGCTGTACCCGGACCTGATCGACGAGGCCTGCTACATCGACGCCAGGGGCCCGGAGCAGGCGCGCCAGGTCCGGGGGAAGGCGGCCCTGCCCGCCGAGCTGTCGCCCGACGAGTCCGGCAACCCGTTCTTCGCACCGACGTTCAGGCTTCGCTCCGGCCAGGTGCACCAGCACGAGCCGTACGTCTCCCCGGACAGCCACTCCTGGGTGGTGTCCAACTCCACGCCGATCGAGGTCGGCGGGCGCAACGTCGCCATCCTGCACTTCGAGACCGAGCTGGAGCCGCTGCGGCTCCGGGTGGCCAAGCTGCTGCCGGCCGGCACCCACGCGCGGGTGGTCGACAGCCGGACCAACACGGTGATCTTCGACACCACCGTCAAGGTCCCGCCGGTGGACATCACCCAGCCGCTGACCAAGCAGCCGCTGCCCCGCGCCATCCCGATGCCGGTGCCGGCCCGGATGGCGTTCGCCTCGTCGGCCATTCCATTCGCGGCGACCAACGACAACCACTGGGTGGTGCAGATCGTGGCGCCGGCGCACGCCGGGCTGACCGCCGCCGGCGTGAGCCGCCTGCTGATCCTCGCGATCCTTGTCGTGATCGTGCTGGTGATCGCCGCCGGCGTCTTCAGCCGGCGGATCGTCCAGCCGGTACGGGCCGTCACGCACCAGGCCGAACGGCTCGCCGCCGGCGACCTCACCGGCACGGTCGTCGTCCGCCGTTCTGACGAGATCGGCCGGCTCGCATCGGCCGTCGACACCGCGACCCAGCGGCTCGCCGGGATGGTCCGGGAGATCGGTGCGGCCGGGGACTCCCTGGCCTCGGCCGCGGAGGAGCTGTCCCAGGTCAGCGAGGACCTGTTCGCGGGCGCCGCGGACGCCTCGAGCAAGGCCGCGGCCGCCCACTCCGCCACGACCGAGGTGGACCATGGCGTTCAGACGGTCACGGGCGGCGCGCACCAGATGGCCGCGTCGGTGAGCGAGATCGCCGGCAGCGCGGACCGCGCGATGAACGTTGCCGCGGCGTCGGTGCGGGCCGCCCAGAGCGCCAACGAGCAGATCA
>JBKPQU010000439.1:0-7416 GCA_046734255.1 Actinomycetota bacterium | reverse complement strand
ACCTGCGTGTGGTCCAGCCGGGTCAACGACGTGGGTCCGAAGCTGCGGCGGCGACCGCCCGGCGCCTGCAGGACGTACCAGCGCCGCTGCACCCATCCCCGCTGCACCACCATGCGCGCCGCGTCGATCACGGCGAGGGCGTCATCGAGCCGCTGGGTGACGTCACCCTCGACCACCACCTCGTCCTGCCGCGGGTCCTTGGCGATGAAGATCGCCCGCAGGACGGATCCGACCGCCGATGCCCGCGAGCGCTCTCGGGTTGCCGTGTTGTCCATGTCTGCCTCCGGGAACGCCGGACGGACGGGGCCGAACTCATTGTTGCTCCGCAGTGGAAGGAACGCGCAAGCATCTGCTCACCGCTTCCGGCCGATCGACCGGCTGGCACTGAGGGCTCCCACCCCTGCGAGCACGGTGTGACACCGTGCGTACCGGAAGAGCACGGTGTCACACCGTGCGCATGCGGGATGAGCACGACGCCGCACACCTGTGAACTTATTCAACCGAGTGGTTGACAACCAGGGAGAGAAACTCTAGGGTCCTTAGTCAACCAACTGGTTGAACACAAAGGACGAACGATGGCGGCTGACTCACTCTCCCGGGTGTTCTCGGCGCTGGCCGACCCCACCCGGCGCGACATCGTGGCGAGGCTGGCCGTCGGGGACGCCACGGTCAACCAGCTCGCAGCGCCGTACGACGTGACCGTCCAGGCCGTCTCCAAGCACCTGAAGGTGCTCGAGGACGCGGGCCTGGTGAGTCGCAGCCGGGAGGCCCAGCGCCGTCCGGTGCACCTCGAAGCGGAGGTCTTCGATCTGATGACCAAGTGGATCGAGCGCTACCGCCGCCAGGCCGAGGAGCGCTACCGCCGCCTGGACGACGTTCTTCGGGCGATGCCGGACGACGTCGAGCCCATCCCGGAGCCGCACCCGGAGTCGCAACCACAGCCCCACCATGGACGGGAGAACTGACATGACCGCCACCAGCACCCACGAGACCGAGATCGTCGCCGACCCCGACGTCCCGCTCGTCCGCATCACCCGGGACTTCGACGCCCCGCCCGAGAAGGTCTTCCGGGCGCACACCGACCCCGAGCTGGTCGTGCAGTGGATGGGCCCCCGCCGCCACGAGACCCGGATCGGCCACTACGACTGCCGGACGGGTGGTTCCTACCGCTACACGATGGTCAGCGACGGCAATGAGTACGGCTTCCACGGGTGCTTCCACGACGTGCGGCCGGCGGAGCTGATCGTGCAGACCTTCACGTTCGACGGCGAGCCCGACGGCGTGGCCCTGGAGCGCCTGGTCTTCACCGACCTGGGCGGCGGCCGCACCCGCCTGACGGCGACCTCGCTGGTCGACTCCTTCGAGGGCCGCGACGCCTTCCTGGCCAGCGGGATGGAGTCCGGCGTCCGCGAGGGGTACGAGCGCCTGGACGAGCTGCTGGCCGGCTGATCCCGGCCCGGCGGGACGGGCGCGTCGCGAGACGCTAGACCACCAGGGACGGCTCGTCGGGCGCGGAGAGGCTCAGCACGGCGCCCGCCACCGCGGGGGACGCGCTGATCTTCGCCTCGAGCGCCCGCAGCCGGACCGCCAGGTGCGACTCGGTGTCGTCACCGGACAGGTCCACGTCTCCGACCACCGACACCATCCGCGGCCCGACGATCTCCAGGCGCAGATAGGTCACCCGGTCGACCTCCGGGGCCGCCAGCAGGGCCTGGATGGTGGCCGCGCGCACGCGGGGATCGGCCTCCTGGCCGACCAGGAACGTCCGGTTGCGGTTGATCAGGACGACCGCGATGACCGCGAGGAGTACCCCGACCAGGATCGATCCGATGGCGTCCGGCGTCGGCGAGCCGGTCAGCTGGTGGAGGGCCAGACCGGTCGCTGCTATCCCGAGGCCGATCAACGCAGCCAGGTCCTCCGCGAACACAGCGCGCAGCGTGGGATCGGAGGTGGCAAGGACGTGCTCGATCAGGTCCCGCTCCAGCAACGCGGCCTCGGGCTTGGCCTGGCGCACCGACTGCATGAACGAGACCCCCTCGAGGACGAACGAGAGGGCGAGCACGAGGTACCCGACGAGGTAGTCGGTGGCCGGCTCGGGATGGATGAGCTCCTGAACGCCGTGCGTGATCGACACCGCGGCGCCGGCGACGAACAGCCCGAGCGCGGCGAACAACGCCCAGACGTAGGCCTCCCGGCCGTGGCCGAGCGGGTGGGCGGCATCGGGCGGGCGGCGGGAGCGCCGGTCGGCGACCAGCAGGAACACCTCGTTGCCGGCGTCCGCCCAGGAGTGCGCGGCCTCGGCCAGCATCGATGCCGACCCGGTGACCGCGGCGGCGGCCGACTTCGCGATCGCGATCAGGAGGTTGGCCGTGAAGGCCACCAGCACCGTGATCAGGCTCTCCGGGTGCTCCCGGTCCTCCGGCCTCTCCGCGGCACCGAGCAGGTCGTGAGCCCTGCGGGCCGTCCCGAAGCCCGCGGGCGCGGGGCCCGTTGCGCCGTCCTCATCAGCCATCCGCCAGTCGTAACACAGCGCTCCGGGCGCGGGAACGGCTGTCGGTGATCACGCACGGCACGAGCCCTCCCAGCCCTAGGGTGACCTTGTGAAACCGTTCCTGCTGCTGGCCACCCGGGCCGAGGACCCGGCCGCGGACAACGAGTACGAGTCCTTCCTCCACTTCGCCGGGCTGGCCGAGCGCGACCTGCGCCGGGTGCGGCTGGAGGCGCGACCGCTCGGGGACGTCGACCTGGGGGAGTGGTCGGGGGTCTTCCTCGGTGGCGGGCCGTTCAACTCCAGCGACCCGGAGGGGGAGAAGTCGGCGGTCCAGCTTCGGGTCGAGGCGGACCTGCGGGGGCTGCTCGATCGCATGATCGAGCAGGACTTCCCGTTCCTCGGCGCCTGCTACGGGATCGGAACGCTCGGCAGCCACCAGGGGGCCGTGATCGACCGCCGGTACGCCGAACCGGTCGGCGCGATCCCGATCACCCTGACCGAACAGGGCCGGCAGGACCCGGTCTTCGGCGGGCTGCCCGAGGAGTTCGAGGCCTTCGTCGGCCACAAGGAGGCGATCAGCCGGCTGCCGCGGCACGCCGTCCTGCTGGCCGGCTCCGAGACGTGCCCGGTGCAGGCGTTCCGGATCGGGTCGCACGTCTACGCCACCCAGTTCCATCCCGAACTGGACGCCGACGGGCTGTGCACCCGGGTCGACGTGTACAAGTACGCCGGCTACTTCGAGCCCGCGGAGGCCGAGGGGATCAAGGCGCTGGCCCGGGCGAGCAACGTCGTCCACCCGCCCACGGTCCTGCGCCGCTTCGTGAAGCGGTACGCGCATATCGGGCGCGTCCGGGTCGGCCCCCGGACGCGCGGGCCGGTCGCGAGTTCGCCCGCCCACCCCGGCGCCTAGCCCGAGGCCGGGCAGCGCTGCCGTGATCCCGGCGCGGGTCGTCGCTCCAGGCCAACCGTTTGCAGGATCCACCTGATCTGTGACGCTTCGTAATCACTGAACCGGCCGCAGCGCTGAACCGTTGCAATCCGCGATGTTCTGCTGAGTGGGCCCTTGTCAACAGCCGACCGGACATCGAGTCTAGGTGTCGCGTTCCAGGGCAACGTGTAATCGCCGCACAGCTGACACACAGGCAGGCTGACCAGCACGAATGGTGGAGAGTGAGATGGTCGATCCTCATCGCGAGGGACGACGCCGTCCGGTCCGACGCCCGGTCACGCGCCGTAACTTCTTGCAGCTTGCGGGTATGGGAGCCGCCGGCGCCCCGTTCCTGGCCGCGTGCGGTTCGTCGGGTAACTCCGGCCTCCCCCAGCCGACCGCGACGCTGGGGGGTGCATCCCCAGCCCACCCGGTGATCTGGCCGATCGCCTCGGGCAACGCACCGATCAAGTCCAACCTGCAGCCCGAGCAGGGCGCGACGCTCCAGCTGTACAACTACACCGACTACGTCGACCCTGAGGCGATCAAGAAGTTCGAGGCCAAGTACAAGTCCACGGGCGTGAAGGTCCGGTACACGACGTTCAACGACCTGCCCGAGGCACTTTCCAAGATCAAGTCAGGCAAGGTCCCCTACGACGTCTTCTTCCCCAGCTACGACTTCATGGGCAAGCTCGTCGTCGCCGACCTGGTCCGCCCGCTCAACCACGACTACATCCCGAACATCAAGAACGTCTGGTCGGAGTTCACCAACCCGTTCTACGACGGCGAGTGGCGCTACACCGTCCCCTACAGCGTCTACACCAGCGGCATCGCCTGGCGGATCGACCTCGCGGACGAGGACGTCTCGATCCGGGGCAACCCGTGGGACGTGCTGTGGGACACCCAGTACCGGGGGAAGGTCTCGGTGCTGGACGACTACCGGGAGACCCCGCAGATGGTGCTGCTGCGGCACCGGGCGACCGACGTCAACACCGGGGATCCCGCGATGCTGAGGATCGTCGCGGACGACCTGGCCGCGCTCAACAAGGCGACCAGGCCGAAGACCAGCGTGAACGCCTACAGCGAGATGCCCGACGGCAGGTTCGCCGTCTCGCACACGTGGTCGGGCGACGCGGTGAACATGCCGTTCTACCTGCCCAAGGATGTCGACCCCGGGATCCTCCGCTACTGGTTCCCGCCGGACGGCAAGGGCCTGGTGAACAACGACCTGATGGTGGTCCTGCGCACGGGGAAGAACCCGGTGCTCTCCCACCTCTTCCTCGACTTCATGCTCGACGCCGATATAGCGCTGGGCAATTTCGGCTTCACCGGCTACCAGGTGCCGCAGGTCAGCCTCACCCCGGCCAACCTCGTGAAGCAGGAGTACGTGCCGCCGAATCTCGAGTCCGCGGTGGTCCTGCCCGAGTACTTCGGCACCGGCTACCGCAACCTGGAACTCCCGCCCGCGGTCGACGCGGAGTGGGCGGCGATCTGGCAGAAGTTCAAGGCCGGCGCCTGAGCCCGGACCGCGCACGCATCCGCTTGACAACCGAGTGGCTGCGGAGTGGTCTGCCAGAGTGACGACGGAATACGCCGAGCTGGTCAGCGAGCGCGCCACCGGGAAGGTGAGCGACCGCGTCCGGCAGGAGATCGCATCCCTGGTGGGCCCCGGAGGAGTGATCAGCGAACCCGCGCAGCTGCGTACCTACGAGTGCGACGGCCTGACCGGGTACCGGGTCACCCCGGCGCTGGTCGTGCTGCCGGTCAGCACCGAGGAGGTCTCCGCGGTCGTGAAGGTCTGCGCGCGCGAGCACATCCCGTTCGTCGCGCGCGGCGCCGGGACCGGCCTGTCCGGCGGCTCGCTGCCGGTCGCCGACGGAATGGTGATCGGTCTGTCCCGCATGCGGTCCGTGCTCGCCGTGGATGTCGACAACCGGCGCGCCGTCGTCCAGCCGGGGGTGACGAACTCGGCGGTCTCGGCGGCGGTGGCCGAGCACGGCCTGTACTACGCCCCCGACCCGTCCAGCCAGATCGTCTGCACGATCGGCGGCAACGTGGCGGAGAACTCCGGCGGCGCGCACTGCCTGAAGTACGGGTTCACCACCAACCACGTGCTCGGCCTGACCTTCGTGTCCGCCGACGGAAGCGTCGTCCGGCTCGGCGGGAACTCCCTCGAGCCGGCCGGGCCCGGGCTGATGGGCGTGGTGATCGGCTCGGAGGGGACGGTCGGGATCGTCACCGAGGTCACGGTCCGGCTGCTGCGCAAGCCGCAGGCCGTGCGCACGCTGGTGGCCGACTTCCCGGACGTCGAGCAGGCCGGCAACGCGGTGAGCGGGATCATCGCCGCGGGCATCGTCCCGGCGGCGGTGGAGATGCTGGACCTGCTGGCGATCGAGGCCTGCGAGAAGGCGACCGGGGCCGGGTACACCATCGGCTGCCCGGCGGCGCTCGTCGTCGAGCTGGACGGCGTGACCGCCGAGGTCGAGTCCGGGTTCGAACGGGTGCAGCAGATCTGCCGCGACAACGGCACGACGAAGATCCGCATCGCGGACGACCCCGACGAGCGGGCGCTGATCTGGAAGGGTCGCAAGGCGGCGTTCGCGGCGATGGGCCGGGTGAGCCCGAACTACTTCGTCCAGGACGGCGTGATCCCGCGGACCAAGCTCGGGGCCACGCTGACGAAGATCGCGGAGCTGGCGGACGGCGCCGGGCTGAGGGTCGCGAACGTGTTCCACGCCGGCGACGGGAACCTGCACCCGCTGGTCCTCTACGACGCCACCCGCGAGGGGGAGTCCGAGGCGGCCGAACACCTCGCGACCGCGATCGTCGAGCTGTGCGTGGAGCAGGGCGGGTCGATCACCGGCGAGCACGGCGTCGGCAGCGACAAGGCGTGCTCGATGCCCAAGATGTTCAGCGACGACGACCTGACCGTGATGGCGCGGCTGCGCTCGGCCCTGGATCCCAGCGGCATCTGCAACCCGGGAAAGGTGCTGCCGACGCCGCGGCTGTGCGGCGAACGCCCCGGCCCGTGGCGCCCCCACCCGCTGGAGGCCGACGGCACGATCGAGCGGATGTGATCGCGCGGTGACCGCGACCTCGGTGCCAGGCTCGGCCGCCGGGCGGGTCGAGCGGCCCGGCAGCGTTCCGGAGGCCTCCCGGCTGCTGCGCGAGAGCTCCGGCACCGTCCTGCTGCGCGGCGGCGGCACGAAGCAGGCCTGGGCCGGGCGTGTGCCCGCGCCCGACCTCGTGCTGGAGACCTCCGGGCTGAACCAGTTGCTGGAGCACAACCCCGCCGACATGACCGCCGCCGTCCAGGCCGGCATCCCCCTGGCGGAGTTGCAGCGCCGGCTGGGCGAGTCGGGGCAGTGGCTGGCCCTGGACCCGCCGACCGAGGACGCCGGAGCCACCGTCGGCGGGCTGCTGGCGACGGGGGACAGCGGCCCGCGGCGGCTGCGCTACGGCGCCCTGCGCGACCTGGTGATCGGCGTCACGCTCGTGCTCACCGACGGCACCGTCGCGCACGCCGGTGGTCACGTGATCAAGAATGTCGCGGGCTACGACCTGGCCAAGCTGGTCTACGGCTCGCAGGGGTCGCTGGCGTTGATCGCGGAGATCGTGCTCCGGCTTCACCCGCTGCCGGAGACGAGCGCGACGCTGGTGGCCGGCGCGACCGTGCAGCAGGCCGCGGCGGCCGGCCGGCGCATGCTCGTCACCACCCTGGAACCCGCCGCGATCGACTGGCTCGGCACCGGTCTCGGCGAAGGGGACGGCGCCCGGGCCGGACGGCTGGCGGTGGCCTTCGAGGGCTCGCCCGCGGGGGTGGCGGCGCAGATGGCGGACTGCAGCGCGACCCTGGCGGAGGCGGGTCTGGATCCGGCCGAGGTCGCAGATCGGGTGGACGGTACCGAGGGCGTCTGGGGCGACGCCGCGCAGGCGCGCCGGGCAGGTTCGGGGCAGACCGTCGCCCTCGCCGGGACCCTGCCCGGCGACCTGGAGG
>JBKPQU010000438.1:0-13176 GCA_046734255.1 Actinomycetota bacterium | reverse complement strand
CGGTCGGCGCGCTGGTGCCGCCGCACCTGCACACGCGCGAGGACGAGTACTCGATCGTGACGGAGGGCGAGATCGGCTTCCGGTCCGGCGATCGGGAAGTGGTCCTCGGCCCTGGCGGGTACATCACCAAGCCGCGCGGCGAACTGCACACGATGTGGAACGCCGGCAAGACCCCGGCTCGCATGATCGAGGTCATCAGCCCCGCCGGCTTCGAGCACTTCTTCCGCGAGGTGACCGATCTCACCGCCGACGGCGCCCCCGCACCGGAGCAGGTGCAGGCTCTGGCCGACGCCTACGGCCTGCAGTTCGGGATCGCGCCATGGTTGCCCGACCTGGTCGCGCGCTACGACCTCACCCCGCCGCCGGGGATCCAGCCGGACTGACCCGGCCTCATGGCCGCAGCCGGCCTTGCCGGACTCCTCCCCCCGCAGTCTCGGCCATGGGCGCACCCGCAGCGTCAGTTCCACGGTGATCCGGTACCCACCGTCCGTGATCCGGATAGAGTCTCGCCGTCGGAGCCGTCGGGTGACCGGGACTGGTGAGGGAGGACGTCGTGAGCACCGCCACGCCGATACCGCCTCCGCAGTCCCCCGCCCCCGCGGCCGGCGGGTCGCTGCGCGACCGGCTCGCCCGGCATCTGCTCATGGACGGGTTCCCCATCGTCGTGGACCTCGACCTCAGCCGAGGCAGCCGCCTGGTGGATCGGGAGAGCGGGCGGCGATACCTCGACCTGCACATGTCGTTCGCTGCCAACGCCCTGGGCTGGAACCCGCCCCAGCTCGCCGACGACGCCGAGGCCCTCGCGGAGCTGGGGCGGGTTGCGGTCAACAAGCCCGCCAACAGCGACCTGTCGACCCAGCCCCTGGTGGACTTCGTCGAGACTTTCGTCCGCGTCCTCGGAGACCCCACCCTGCCACACCTCTTCTTCGTCGAGGGGGGTGCGCTGGCCGTGGAGAACGCGCTGAAGTGTGCCTTCGACTGGAAGAACGGGCACAACGAGAAGCACGGCCGTGCCCGCCGGCCGCTGTCCGCCATGCATCTCACCTCGGCGTTCCACGGTCGTAGCGGCTACACGATGTCGATGACCAACACGGATCCGCGCAAGACCGAGGGCTATCCCTTCTTCGCCTGGCCGCGGATCGAGGCACCGGCGATCCGCTTCCCCGTCGCGCTGCACGACGAGCGCACCCGCGAACGGGAGGCGCTCTCGCTCGCCCAGGCCGAGCGGGCCTTCCGCGAACATCCTCACGAGATCGCCTGCTTCATCGCCGAACCCGTTCAGGGCGAGGGAGGCGACAACCATCTGAGCGCGAGGTACCTCCGGGCGATGCAACGGCTGTGCCGGGAGCACGACGCGCTCTTCGTTCTGGACGAGGTGCAGACCGGAGTCGGCGGGACCGGGACCGCCTGGTGCTACCAGCAGCTCGGCTTGCAGCCGGACGTCGTCGCCTTCGCCAAGAAGGTGCAACTCGGCGGGATCATGGCCGGGAGGCGCGTGGACGAGGTCCAGCCGAACGTGTTCACGCGCAGCGGGCGGATCAACTCGACCTGGGGCGGTGGCCTCGCGGACATGGTCCGCTCCCGTCGGATCCTCGAGGTGATCGAACGGGAGAACCTGTTCGAGCGGGCACGAACGGCGGGGGCCCGGCTGCTCGCCGGCCTCCAGGATCTCGAGCGGGCTCACCCCGACGTGGTGACCAACGCGCGCGGACGTGGCCTCATGTGTGCCTTCGACCTGCCGAACCCAGGGGTGAGGGACGAGGTCATCCGGCGCCTGTTCGCCGACGAGCAGGTCATCGTCCTCCCCTCGGGCAACGCTTCCCTGCGGGTACGGCCCGCGTTGACAATCACCGACGCCGAGATCGACGAGGCACTGGCCGCCATCGCGAGAACGGTCGAGGGTCTCGATGGGCGCGCCGTGGAGCAGGAGCAGTCACCGGCATGACGCCCGGCACCCGCGCACCCGCCGCTGCCGGCTGCGGTCAGGTCGGAGCCGAGAGCGATTGCAGGCTGTGGGGGCGACGCGAGGTGAGCCGGCTCGACAGCCATTCGGTGAGTTCGACGGCTGGCAGCGGCTTCGACAGGTAATAGCCCTGAACGTAGTCGCATTGCATGGCCGCGAGCTGGTCCAGCGTGCGCTGGTCCTCCGCGCCTTCCGCAGTGATCTGCATGCCCAGGCCACGACCGAGGTCGACGACGGACCGGACGATGTTGGCCGCGGCGGGATCGACCGTCATCGGGTACACGAAAGACTTGTCGATCTTCACTTCACTCAGGGGCAGGCGTTGGAGGTAGGAGAGCGAGGAGTAGCCGGTCCCGAAGTCATCGATGGAGAAGTCCACGCCCGCCTCCGCGATCTCATTGAGGATCGGGATCATGCGCTCGGGGTCGGACATGATTCCGCTCTCGGTGATCTCGAAGATCAGCTGCTGGGGGGAAACGCCGTGCGTTGAGAGCAGGTGGAAGACCTTGTCGGGCCAGTCGACGTCGAGCAGGACGTGCACGGAAAGGTTCACGGCCACGCGGAGTTCGAGGCCGACCGCCTGCCAGGCTCGGGACTGAGCAAGTGCAAGATCGAGAACGTACAGCGTCAGATCCGCGATCAGCCCGGTTCGTTCGGCAACCGAGATGAATTCGTCCGGGTGGAGCAGCCCCAGTTCCGGGTGACGCCAGCGGACCAACGCCTCTGCTTTGACGATGTGGCCGTCGCTGATTCTGGCGATGGGCTGGTAGTGCACCAGGAGGTGGCGCCGTTCAAGCGCAGAGCGGAGGTCGCCGGCCAGCCGGAGCCGCACTTCGCTGTTGGAGTCGGTGCCGGAGTCGTACACGCTCACATGGGCCGGGGAACGTTTCGACACGTACATGGCGACGTCTGCGCGCTGCATCAAGGTGGTCAGGTCGCGACCGTGGTCCGGTCGTAGCGCAACGCCGATGCTCACGCCCACCTCCAGCGACATGGACGCGAGCCGCACCGGTTCGATCACACGGGCGAAGATCCTCTCCGCCATCTCGATCGCCATCGACCTGTCGGTCACGTCGGGCAGCAGAACGGCGAACTCGTCGCCGCCGAGGCGAGCCGCCAGGCCGGTGTCGCCGATGACGGCCCGAATACGACACGCGACTTCCTGAAGCAGCTGGTCGCCGGTGCGGTGGCCGAGAGTGTCGTTGACCTCCTTGAAGTGATCCAGATCCATCAGCAGGACGGCGATCAACCGGTCGCTGTCCGCCGACGTGCTGAGAACCGCCTCCACCTGGCGCGCGAACAGGGTCCGGTTCGGCAGCCCGGTGAGGGCGTCATGCGTGGCGTCGTGCTCCCTCGCGCGCGCCTGCTCGTGGAGTTGCTCGATGAGGCGACCGTTCTCCAGAGCGGTCCCGGCCTGGAATGCCAGCGTCGCGAAGAGGCGGGTGTCTTCGGTATCGAACGAGCTGACATGGCCCAGCCGATCCCCGACGAGTATCGCCCCGATCACCGCACCGCCGCTGAGCAGCGGAGCGGCCAGGCAGTCCTTGAGGTCCAGCGCCTCCAGTACGAGGCGCTGATTCTGGTCCTTGCAGGTATCGGGTATGGCGACCGTCTCGCCCTGTTCCACCACGTGCTGCCGCAGGTATCCCGGCAGATGTGCCAGTGGGTGGCCTGAATCGAGCGGCCTGCCAGAGCGGCGGACCAGGGCCACCGGGTCCGCATCGGGGGTGGAGAGGAGAACGACGGCGCCGTAGTCGGCGCGCAAGAGGCGTCGCGCCTCGTCCAGCACACTCTCGATGGTCTCTTCCGGCCGCATCGCCTGGCTGGTCAGCCGGGTGAACTCGTACAGCATCTCCAGCCCGGCATAGCGCTTGGTCAGTCGCGAATAGCCGCGGTAGGCGATCACGACGATTGCGGCGACCAGCGCCAGAGGCAGCAGCGCAGTCGGTTCACGGGACAGCAGTACCGCGGCGACGGCAGCGAGACTCGTGTTGCAGGCCGCGGTGATGCCGGCCACCAGCACCAGTTGGCCGGCGTCGGCCTGCCCGCCGTGCCAACGGATCACGGTCCACACGGTCGCCACACCGAGCACGGCGGCCGCACCCACCGAGATCAGCGCAGCACCCCAAGCGAAGGGATCGGAGGCGGACCGATCGCCCATCACGATGTGGAAAAGGGTCAGCGCAAGGCAGCTCTCGGCGGCGAAAAGGCTGAGGTTGAGCGCCAGCTTCGCCGCAGCCTGCCGTTCGTGCACGATGAGCGTCACCGCTTCGCCCACGAGCCGGGCGAGAATCAGGTCTCGAGGCGAAGCGAAGAACAAGGCAAGAACGAACGGCAGCTCGCTGACCGTGAATGTGTGCGCCTCGCTGTTGACCTCGATGTGGAAGACGAAACCTGCGGCGAGCGCGAACATGGGCGCCAGCTGCCACCAGGTCATGTGCACCTGATGGGCCGGTCCGGCGGATCGATACAGCGCCGGACCGAGCAGCACCAGAGCCGACCCGAGCAGGACGGCGCTCAGCAACCCGGTCCTGAGCGCGGGTGACGCCGGCAGGCCGAGCACGGCCGGCCAGGACCCCCGGCGACCCCGCGCGCGTACCGAGCCGTCCGAGTCCACGAGTCGTCGTCGACCCGTTCGGCCCGGTTCTTGACCGGTTCCGGATAGGAAGCGCGCCTTCGCACCCACGTGCCCGCGTCAGCTCCAGCTGGAGCTCGACCACCGGCTCCCGGACCAGCCCGCGCCCGTCCAGCGGGACCCGCTCCAGCCGGTGCCGGTCCAGCGGGAACCGTCCCAGTTCATGCCGGTCCAGCGGCTACCGGTCCAGCGGCTACCGGTCCAACTGTTGCCCGACCAGATAACGCTGATCCAGCGCGAACCGGACCACCCGTCACCGGTCCACCGGGAGCCGTTCCAGGTGCCGCCGGTCCAAGACTTCGCGCTCGTCTGGAGGGCGGCCATCGCCGCGCTGTCGAAGGCGTGCCCGAAGATGTCTCGCTGCCCGGTGAGCGGCACCCCGTTGTCATAGATGTAGACCCCGGCCCGCGAGCCGTCCAGGGTTCCGGTGCCCGTGCTGTTCGTGTACGACTGCGCGGCGGCGATCGACGTGACGGACAGCGCCTTGTCCGCGTTCGGGATCCCGGATCCGCTGTACAGGGCGACCTTGACCGGGTCGTCGGAGCCCTTCGGCAGCGGCGTGGCGGTGATCTTGATCAGCGCCTTGATGGCGTCAGGGCTCGCAGACGGAAACTTCTGGGCGAACACCGCGGCCAGCCCGGACACCACGGCGGTGGCCTCCGAGGTACCCGACCCGCGCTGGAACCGGGTGCCCACAACGCCGGCGTTCCCCGACATCGTGTCGACGAAGGACCCCGGCACTCGCAGTCCCAGGATGTGGGTGCCGGGCGCGACCACGTCGACCGGCCGGCTGGCGGTGCCGTGCTGGGCGAACTTCGCCACGGTGTCGTCCGCCGTGGCCAGCGTGCCCGAGGGATCCTCGGCGCCGACCGCGAGCACGTACGGGTCGTAGGCGGGGTTCGCCAGGGACTGGGCCGCCTTTCCGTCGTTGCCGGCGGCGGCTACCACGACGATGCCGTGCTTCCACGCCTGCTCCGCGGCCTGGGCGAGTGGATCGATGGTGTAGGCCTGGGTGCTCTCGGTGCCGAAGCTGAGGTTGAGCACACGAATGTTCCTGCCCGCGTCGTGGGCATGCTGGGTGACCCAGTCGATCGCGGCGATCACCTGGGAGACGTCGGCGGCGCCGTCGGCGGCACCCACCTTGACGTTGACGATCCGGGCGTTCGGCGCGACCCCGACGAACTTGGTCGTGTCGCTGTACCCGCTGCTGTTCACGCAGGTCGTGCACCCGGTGGCCGACGCCACCGAGTTGGCGTCACGGCCGGCGATGATGCTGGCCATATGGGTGCCGTGCCCGAAGGCGTCCACCCCGACCATGGCCGTCGCCGGGGAGTCGAGAGACAGGTCCGGCCCGTCGATCACCTTCCCGGGAGCGTCCAGGCCCGGCACCCTCGCGACCCCGGTGTCGATGACCGCCACGTCGACGCCCTCGCCGGTGTACCCGCGGGCCCAGGCGGACTGGGCACCGACGATCCGGGTCACCGACGACAGCGACCCGGTGTCGGACGGGTCGTACCCCAGCGAGGGGACGATCGACATGGGGTGCACCGACGTGTCCGGGCTCACCGACCGCACGCCCGGGACGCTGCTCAGACGGGAGACCGCGGCCGAGGGCACCTCGGCCAGGAACCCGTCGATGATCCCCAGCCGGCGCACGACCCGACCCCCGGACGCCACTGTGGCGCGCTCAGCCGCCCTCTCCCCGCCAGGGGAGGCCATCACGATGACTCGCGAGCGTGCCTCACCGGCCGCTGGGTCAGCGAGAACGGCCGCCGAGGCCGGCGTGCACAGGATGGCCCCGCCGGCCACCGCCGTCAGGACTGCCGCAAGGGGCGCACGTACCTGCCGGCGCGCGAACTGCCAGCGGATCCCGCGCAGCACGCGCGATCCCACCCGCCCCACGGCGCCCGGCTTGGCCATCCATGAGCTCCCGTCGAGTCGATACCCAGACCTGACGACGGGAGGGTTCGCCACTAGCTCCTCCCCGGCGAGGCGACCAGATTGCAACCGGGGACTCAACGCTTCCGTCCACGAAGAGTTAAGGGCCAACTACACAGTGGAGTCGATGGCGTAACCGGATCATCACCCGCCCGGCCTGGCGATCACTCATTCGGCCCTCCATGTGAAGACCCATAACCCTGCGTGAGCTTCATCCGTTCGGCAGTCGCTGATTGTGATTCATGCAGTCACACTGAGTGCCATACGCCGCCACCACCACCTGGGAGGGACCCATGCGCCGACTCGTTGTTGTCGCCGCGATCACTGCCGGCATGCTGCTGACGCCGGCCGCACCAGCTCTGGCACTCGGAGAACCGCACCGGCCGTCATTCACCCCGATCCCGGGGTCCGCCAACGGCGGCGACAACGGCTACGGCAACTGCGGCCATAACTCCAGCGGCGGCGTCCTCCCGGTCGACGGTGGGAACGGCGGCCTCGTGGACGTGGCCAAGAACGACCGCTGCGCACCTCCACCCGACGAGGACCCGGGCGGCGGCGTAGACATCAACTAGGGCTGCTGGCGCGAAGGTCACCCGTACCGGAACGCCGTCCGGCGCTCGAGGGGTCCACGGCATCCCATCCAGCATGATGGGATGCCGTGGCGACCGCTCAGGGTGGGATCTTCGCGCTTGGCACGGCGTCGCACGCTTACCTGGAGTTCGAGCTTCGCGACGGGCGGGCGGGTGCGGACCTTATCGGTGCCGTGTCGGCACTTCGTGAACCCAGGACGACGATGGGCGGGGTGAACCTGGTCGCGGGCTTCCGCCCCGAGCTGTGGCGGGGGGCCGCGCCCAGCGACAGTCCCTCCGGCGTGATCGGGTTCAACCGGGAGGTGGTCGGTCCTGACGGATTCGTGCTTCCGGCCACCCAGCACGACGCGGTGCTCTGGCTGTCAGGCAGCGCCTACGTGGTCCACATGCCCTTCGGAACGGTTACCCGACACGGCACGATGTTCGTCGGCTTCAGCGCCGATCAGGAACGACTCTCGGCGATGCTGGCGAGCATGGTCGGGCTGGCCGATGGCCCGAGGGACGCACTGACCTACTACACCCGGGTGGTCAGCGGCTCCTACTACTTCGTCCCGTCGAACGAGGCCCTCCGGCGGTACGTCGCGACCGAGGACTGACCAGCGTCAGTGGGTACCCAGGAGGGGCCCAGATGGTCGACGCCGATCAGCTCCTTCCCTGCAGGACGGCCGAACCGAGCCAGTGAATTGCGAGCAGGGCCAGTTCGATGTTCAGGCGATCTTCGTCGATGGGCCGACCGATGCTCTCCTCGGCCTTGCGTACCCGGTAATGGACGGTGTTCTTGTGCAGAGTGAGCCGTTCAGCGGTGACTTTGAAGCTGCCCTTCGCTTCCAGGAAGACCCGGAGGGTGTCCCGTAGCCGGTCGCTCTGAATGTCGTCGTTCGCAAGTGATCCCAGCGTGTCCCTGACCCAGCCCCGCACGAGATCGATCGAGCCCGACATCAGCGCCAGCGGCGCGACATCCGTGAAGCTGGTCAGGAGCGGTCCGGAGGGACCGGCGGCGAGCGCGACGGCCTGCGCACCCAGCGCCCGCTGGTGGGTGCGCCGGAATCCGGAGACGCCCGAGGCGGCAGCGCCGACCGCGAATCGGACGCCGCCCCCTGCCTTGGCGATCGCCGCGTGCGCGGCTGCGAGATCGAGGGCATCTCGGGCCCCCATGGGAAGCCAGGCCCACGCACTCGACTCGTCCTGAGGGAGGAACAGCGGGCGCCCCGCGTACTTTTCCGCCACCTCCTGGGCGGTGTGCTCCAGGCGTGCGAGGTCAGCACCCCTCGCTTCGGCCTCGCCGACCCAGCACACAACGCCCACGTGGCGCTGCCGAAGCCGGTACCCCAGGACCGCCTCGGAGGAATCCGGGTCAACCGGCTCACCCGCCAGCAGCGCTCGGACCCGCGCCGCCCGAGCGGCGCTGAGATTGCGCAGCCAGTTCTCCTTCTCCGACTCGTATGCCGAGACCACCTCCTCCGACACCTTGTCGATGTATGAGGCGGTGATCTCCGCGAGGCTCAGCACGGCCGCATTGATCGTCGCCGCGTTGTCCGTCCGTTGTCCGAGCTCCTGCAGGCACGCGTCCTGGAAGCGCGCCGAGCCGATGCGGTAGGCGCGCAGAAGGGCGACGACGTCCACCCCCCGTTGCGCCAGCCGGCGGGCGTACGCCTCGGCCGCGGCTGGGGCATGGACCGTCTCCAGGTCGATTCCGTTCTGGAAGACGTGCAACAAGGTGGCCACGTTCTCTTCCACGCTTGCTTCCAGGAGCGCGAGAATCCGTCGATCGCCGCGTAGCTGGGGAATCTCTCGCACGATCAAGTCATAGATGTACTCGGACAGCTCACGGGAGTGAGGGACCAGCGCGCCGGAGGCGTCCGAGATGATCTCGGCGACCGACGGGGTCGATCTGTCCACCGATGGATCGTACGCCGCACCTTCCGGCGGCTGCGGCGCCGTCGGCAGTGCGTGGGCACCGTGGAATGTGCGTCGCGGACCACGCGAAGGGATTGCTTCGTGACCCGCGCCCAATGGCTGGAGAGCGCCGTGGTCCTAGCGTCGGGTGTGGATCCACAGCGGTGCCGGACCGGCGGGGTCACTGCGACCAACGCTCGACCTGAACCGATCGCTCGGGGGAGTCTGGAGCAGCAGGGGTCCAGCGCTCGACAGAATACCTGCCCCGAGGGAGACAGCAGCCGTGAACCTCGCAGCGAACCTGACATCAACCGCACAGGCCCATCCCGACCGACCCGCCACCCGCCTCGGGAACAGCGTGTCCACCTATCGCGAGCTGGACGATTCCAGTGCCCGGGTTGCAGGCCTGCTTGCTCTTCATGGACTGCGACCCGGCGATCGGGTGGGGATCATGCTGCCGAACGTCCCGGAGTTCGCCGTCGTCTACTACGGCGTGCTCCGTGCGGGCGGGGTCGTCGTGCCGATGAACCCGCTGCTGAAGGCGCGGGAGGTCGCGTACTACCTCGGCGACTCGGCGGCCAGGATGATCTTCGCCTGGCATGCGGTGGCGGGAGAGGCTCAGGCCGGGGCCGAGCGAGCGGGCGCAGGCGTCGTGGTCGTGGACCCGGACACCTTCGAAGCAGTGCTCGAACCCGTGCAGCCGGCCGCCGAGGTGGTCCCCAGGCTGGACGAGGACACGGCGGTGATCCTCTACACCTCCGGGACCACTGGCCAGCCGAAGGGCGCCGAGCTCACTCACGGGAACCTGACCAGCAATACCGACGTGTTCCTCAGGGACCTCCTCCAGCTCACGGAGGACGACGTGATCTTCGGCGGGCTGCCGCTGTTCCACTCGTTCGGGCAGACCTGCACGCTGAACGCGGCGGTGGCGACCGGTGCCTGCCTGAGCCTGCTGCCCAGGTTCGACCCGGGACAGGCGCTGCAGTTGCTGGTCAGCCAGGGGGTGACCGTCATGGCCGGGGTCCCGACGATGTATGTGGCGCTGCTCGGTTACTCCGACAGGGATGCGTACGACCTGTCGGCGCTCCGGGTGTGCGTCTCCGGCGGGGCGGCGATGCCGGTGGAGGTCATGCGGGGGTTCGAGAAGGCCTTCGACTGCCTCGTCCTGGAGGGGTACGGCCTGTCGGAGACCTCACCGGTCGCCTCGTTCAACCACCCGAACGCCGAGCGCAAGCCGGGCTCGATCGGCACCCCGATCCGCGGAGTGGAGATGCGGTGCCTTGACGAGCAGGGCAACGACGTCCCGCTCGGCGAGGTCGGCGAGATCGCCATCCGCGGGGACAACGTGATGAAGGGGTACTGGCAGCGTTCCGAGGAGACCGCGGCGGCGATCCCGGACGGATGGTTCCGCACCGGCGACATGGCCCGCGTGGACGAGGACGGCTACTTCTTCATCGTCGACCGGAAGAAGGATCTGATCATCCGCGGCGGCTACAACGTCTACCCACGGGAGATCGAGGAGGTGCTCTACGAGCATCCCGAGGTGGTGGAGGCCGCGGTGATCGGCCAGCCGGACCCGGTGCTCGGTGAGGAGGTGGCGGCCGCGGTCGTGCTGAGGCCGGGCTCCAGCATCACCGGCCCGGAGCTGCGCGACTACGTCAAGGGCCAGGTGGCGGCCTACAAGTACCCTCGGCGGGTCTGGGTCATGGAAACATTGCCGAAGGGCCCCACCGGCAAGATTCTCAAGCGGGAGATCGTCGTCCCCGAGGACGCCACGTGACCACCGCGACGCCCGACTCCTTCGCGCCCGACGAGCTCGCGGATCAGGCGGCACCCCTGGATGCGCTGCTGGTCGACGCGGCGCTGGGCCCGTGGCGCCGCTTCGCTCCCGACGCCTCGACGGCCAAGGCGGCCGTGTCCCTCGCCCGCCGCCCGGGTACCACCGCGCGACGGCTCGGCAGTCTCGCCGCAGAGATCGCCCGGGTCGGCATCGGCACCTCGACGCTGGCCCCGTCGAAGCGGGACCGACGATTCAGCGACCCCGCCTGGGCGGAGAACCCGCTGCTCCGCCGGGTCGTGCAGGCCTATCTCGCCACCGGACAGGCGGTCGAGCAATTGCTGGCCGACACCGACCTGGACTGGCGGGACGAGCAGCGCGTGCGGTTCCTCGCCGAGAACCTGGTCGAGGCACTGTCGCCGAGCAACGTCCCGCTGGTGAATCCTGCCTCGGCGAAGGCGGCCGTCGACACGGCCGGTCTGAACCTGGTCCACGGTGGGTTGAATCTGTTGCGAGACATGTCCAGCCCGCCGCGCGTTCCGCGGATGGTGGATCCGTCCCCGTTCCAGGTGGGACGCAACATCGCCGCGACGCCCGGGGCTGTCGTGCTCCGCACCGACGTCCTGGAACTGATCCAGTACCACCCGCAGACCGAGCTCGTGCGGGAGGTGCCGATACTGATCGCGCCGCCCACCATCAACAAGTACTACGCCCTGGATCTCGCGCCCGGTCGCAGCCTGGTGGAGTACCTGGTGCAGAGTGGTCAGCAGGTGTTCGTCATCTCGTGGCGCAACCCTGATGCACGGTATGCCGAATGGGGTTTGGACACCTACGTTCAGGCGGTGCTCGACACCCTCGACGACATCGAGCGGATCTGCGGGGTCGACCGGACCGTTCTCATGGGCATCTGCTCCGGCGGCATCATCGCCAGCCTCGCGGCAGCCTGCCTGGCCGGCCGTGACCAGCAGGCCAGGCTGGCCGGTTTCGGCCTCGCCGTCACGGTGCTGGACAACACCCGAGCCGGGACCGCGGCCGCTCTCGTGGACCGGCGGCTCGCGGCCGCGGCGACGGCGATCTCCAGGCGACGAGGCTACCTGGACGGCCGGGCACTGGCGGAGGTATTCGCCTGGCTGCGCCCGGGTGACCTCGTCTGGAACTACTGGGTCAACAACTACCTGCTCGCGAAGACCCCGCCCGCCTTCGACATCCTGTACTGGAATTCCGACACCACGCGGATGACTGCGGGGCTGCACGCGGACTTCGTGGCCGTGGCAATGGACAACCCGCTGATCACACCCGGCGCGATGACGGTTCTCGGTCTCCCGATCGATCTGTCCACCGTGGAGGTCGACTCCTACATCGTCGCCGGCATCGCCGACCACCTCACCCCCTGGCAGAACTGCTACGCCAGCACCCAACTGCTCGGCGGCCGGTCCCGGTTCGTCCTGTCCACCAGCGGTCACATCGCCGCGCTGGTCAACCCGCCGGGCAACCCGAAGTCCAGCTACCAGGTGAGCAAGGACAACCCGGCGAACCCGGCGGAGTGGCTGAAGGGCGCCGAAACGGAGCAGGGCAGTTGGTGGCCCGACATCGTGAGATGGCTCGAGGAGCGGTGCGGACCGGAGAAGCCGGCGCCGGCACAACTCGGCGGTGGTGGACTCCGGCCGTTGGTCGACGCGCCCGGCACGTACGTCTTCGACAGCTGAGGGGATCCGACATGTATGAGGACATCGGCCGTTCGCGGGGAACCGACTACTTCCGGATCGGCGACCAGCTCACCCAGGAGGAGCGGGACTACCTGCGGCGCGCACGGGAGTTCGTCGACGACGAGGTGCTGCCCGTGATCAACGGGTACTGGGAGAGCGCCGAGTTCCCCTGGCCGGTGATCGAGAAATTGGGCAAGCTGGGGATCGTCGGGGACGGCATCGAGGGATACGGCTGCCCGCCGATGAGCCCGATCTCCAGTGGCCTGGTGCACATGGAGCTCAACCGCGGGGACGGCAGCCTTGGCACCTTCCTCGGTGTGCAGGCGGGCCTGGCGATGCAGTCCATCGCGATGCTCGGGTCGGAGGAGCAGAAGCAACGGTGGCTGCCCGCGATGGCCCGGCTGGACAAGCTGGGCGCCTTCGCCCTCACCGAGCCCAATCACGGTTCGGATTCGGTGGCGCTGGAGACCTCCGCCCGCCGCGAGGGCGACCAGTGGGTGATCAACGGGACCAAGAAGTGGATCGGCAACGGGACCATCGCCGAGGTCATCGTCGTCTGGGCCCGGGATCAGGCCGACAAGCAGGTGAAGGGGTTTCTGGTGGAGAAGGGAGCGCCCGGCTACGACGCCCGCCGCATCGATGGGAAGGGCTCGCTGCGTGCGGTGTGGCAG
>JBKPQU010000437.1:0-5860 GCA_046734255.1 Actinomycetota bacterium | reverse complement strand
TCGCCGCTCTGCCGGGGAGCGGCCCGGCCTCCGCGGGGGGCACCTCAGGCTCGGCATCGCGGCTGGTCAGCACGGTCACGCTGGCCGCCCCCGGCGCTGGCGGGAAGGTGCTCGTCCAGGCGCTGGATGCCTCCGGCTCTCCCGGTTCCGCCCGGACACTCACCGTCCCCGCCGGCGGGACCCTCGCCCTCGCGGCGGGCAATGCGGCCGGGGTGCTGATCGAGCCGGTGAGCGGCGGCCGCGTGCACGTCGCGGTCGTGATCGGCGCCGCGGACGCTCGGGGGCGGATGGTGAGCGTGATCCCGATGTCCGCGACGCCGTCGGGGCCCGGGGTTCTACCGATCGCCGTCGAGGACCAGCGACTCGGTCTCGGCGGCTGAGCCGGGCGACGCCGGAGCCCTCCCGTCGGTGACGGGGGCCGACCACTCGATCCGGTGGTCGAACTGCCAGGTCCACTTCTCCGGCCTGGCCAGCTTCATCGCGACGGGCATCACCAGGTCGCGCAGCACGCGGGCGACGGGGCCCGCGGCCTTGTCGCTGTTGGTCCGCTCGGCCATCTTGATGATCCGCTCCACCCGGTCCCTGCGCAGCTGCTCGTACGCGGCGAAGGCCCGTTCGTACGGCAGGTCGCGCAGGCAGCGGGCCAGCTGCACGGCGCTCTCGGCCGCGAGCGAGGCGCCCTGCCCCGAGCTGGGTGAGGTGGCGTGGGCGGCGTCGCCGATCACCACCGAACGGCCCCGGTACCACGTGGGCACCGTCGGGACGTCCTCGAGCGAGCCCGTGATCACGAGGTCGGCGGGGTCGGTGCGGCGCAGGAGGTCCAGCGCGGGAGTGCGGTCGTCGGCGAACGCCTCGTGCAGCGTGCGCATCCACTCCTGCGCCGGCACGGCCTTCGCCTGCCCGCCGGTCATCGGCTCCCGGCTCGGCAGGTTGGCGAACCAACCCCCGCCGCCGTCGTCCATCACCTGATAGCCGAAGAAGGCCCGCTTGCCGAAGACCATGTACATCGCACCCCGGGTCGAGGGCAGGCCGGTGTCGGGGGTTCGCGCGCCGAAGCCGAGCAGCCCCGCGTAGCGAGGGTGCGGGGCATCGGCATCGATCAGCCCGCGCACCGTGGACCGGATGCCGTCGGCCCCGACCAGGACCTCCGCGGTCGCCTCCGTCCCGTCCGCGAAGCGTGCCGTCACGCCCTCCGCGTTCTCCTGCAGCGCGGTCAGGCGCTTCCCGTGCTCGGTGCGGACGCCGCGCCGAGCCGCCTCGTCCCGCAGCTCCCGGTAGAGGTCGGCGCGCCAGACGAACTGCATCGGCGGCATCCCGGCCGGGGAGGCGAACTCGCCGAGCCGCTTGCCCGTCCCGCTCTGCAGCACCATCGAGGTGATCGGCTCGCCGATCGCTTCGACGATCCGGTCCGCCCCGATCACGCCGAGCGCGTTCAGACCGTTCGGAGCGATGCTCAGGCCTCCGCCGACCCCTTCGGCGGTGCTGTCGTAGGCCTCGTACACGCATGCCTCGATGCCGGCCTTCTGCAGCGCCATCGCGGCGACCGGGCCGGCGATTCCACCGCCGATGACCAGTGCGGTCCTTGTCGTGCTCATCACGTCCGTCCTCTCTCCCTTTCCTCACCTGTCTCGCTGGTCGACTCGCCGTGGAACCGCGCCCACTCCGTGGCCCACCCGTCCCGGGGATCGTTGATGCGTCCGACGAACTCGTCGACGAAGGCGGACTCGGCCTCCAGCAGGGCGAGCCGGTACTCCTCCTCGACCAGGAACAGCGGGTGCACACCCGCCGCGGTCGCGCCGTCGATCAGCCCGCGGATCTCCTCGCGCTGCTCGCCGAGCCGCTCCTGACGTTGCCCCAGCAGCGCGACCACCTCGCCCGGCGGCAGCGCGCCGATCAGCGAGAGCGCGGCGACGAACCGCGGGTACTCGTGCTCGGGCTCGGCCACCAGCTCGCGCAGCCAGTCGCGCACCTCGCGGCGGCCGGCGTCGGTCAGGGCGTACACCGTGCGTTCCGGGCGCTGCCCGGCACGCGTCGTCTCCACCTCGGCGATGAAGCCGGCCCGAGCCAGCTGCTGGACAACCATGTAGAGCGAGCCGTGGTTGAACTTGATGCTCCGGACGTCGCCGTGGTCTCGCAGCATCCGGCTGAGCTCGTAGGGGTGCGCGGGTTCACGGGTCAGGTACGACAGCACGGCGAGGGCGAGCAGGTTGCTCACCGCGCGCTTCTTCGCCATCGGATGCCCCAGCCATCGGCCAATAGTCAGGACTGACTATCCATGATGAGATAGTTGGTGTCAACTATGGCGGGAGAGCGGGGAGCGGGGAGGACGCGTCACGGGTGGGCGATCCGGAACCGGCCGGAGCGGCCGTCAGCCCCGAGAGGGCGTGATCAGTCCTCGCCGAAGCCGGGATCCACCTGCTCGGGGCTCAGGCCGAGGAGGTGGGCCACCTGCTCCACGACGACGTCGTGCACCAGGGCGGCGATCTCCCGGGGGTCCCCGCCGCGGGTCTCCACCGGCCTGCGGTAGACCACCACCCGCGGCGGTTCCTCACCGCGCGCGGGGAAGAAGCGCCCGAGCGGCACCTCACCGTGCTCCCAGGGCGCGGGATCGCTCGGCGGCACGTCCTCGACGGCGAACTCCACCCCGTCCAGCTCCCGGCCCCAGCGCCGCTCAAGGTGCTCGACCACGTCGAGGACGAGGTCGTCGAAGCGGTCGGCCCGGCTGCGCCACCCCGGCAGGTCCGCGGGCAGCAGCGGGCCGCGCAAACCGCGGCCGTGCCGGTCGCGCCGGTTCAGTCGCCGGAGCCGGCGGCCGCCGGCCCGACCGGGCCCTACCGCGGGATTCCAGGGGGGTCTGGGCACCAGCCGAGCGTACGGCGCGAGGGCGGATGCGTGCCTGCTCAGGTGCGGCGTGCCGCCGTGTCCGGACATGGTACGGCGGCGTACCTTGGCCGCCGTGGGTGGATTTCGACGGTGTTCCAAGACCGCGTGCCAGCAGGCCGCGGTGTCCACCCTCACCTACGTCTACTCCGACTCCACCGCCGTCCTCGGACCGCTGGCCACCTACGCCGAGCCGCACTGCTACGACCTGTGCGCCGAGCACGCCGAGCGGCTGACCGCACCGCGCGGCTGGGAGGTCGTCCGCCTCGCCGGGCTGCTCGAGGCGCCCCAGCCCTCGCACGACGACCTGCTCGCGCTGGCCGACGCCGTTCGGGAGGCCGCCCGGCCCAGGCCCGAGGCGGTCGCGGTGCAGGTGCCGGTGGAGGCGTCCGCCGTGGAGATCGGCCGCCGCGGGCACCTGAGGGTGCTGCGCGACCCGGAGTAGGCGGAACGAGCCGACTCGCCCCCGGCGTCCGGATCGCCGCGAACCGCCGGATACTCAAGCCCGCCCTTCATGTGTGCCGAAGAAGCGGTGACACCAGCGCCCCGGTCGACCGCGTCCCCCCTCCGGCGGGTCCGCGCCGCCAGACCTGCACGGCGGCGGCGTCACCGCGGGCGGCACGCTCGCGGCCCCTCGGCCCACGAAGGATTCATCGATGCCGTCCCGGTCCCCCGCCACCCTTTCCCGCGCCTCGACCGCGCCCGGCTCCGCGCCCGTCCGGCGCCGCCGTTCCCGCTCGCTGGCCACCGTGCCGCTGGGCTCCCTGACCCAGCGGGAGCACCGTCACGCGGACAGCTGCCGGGGGTGCGGCAGCGGCCGGGTGACCCGGCTGTCGCTGAACCTCACCGACGGGACGCCGGTGGAGTTCACCTCCTGCCACCGGTGCGAGCACCGCACGTGGGAGCACGCCGGCGCCGTCATGCCGGTGGCGACCGTCCTGGACCGCACCCGCAAGCCCTGAGCCCACCCGTCCGGGTGCCGATCGCACCCGGATAGCCTGCGTCGGTGTCCAGCCCGACGAGCACCCCGCCGCCGTCCACGACGACGGACTACCCGCAGATCCTCGCCGGCATCGTCAAGGCGAACGACATCCGCGGCGTCGTCGGGCCGCAGCTGGACGGCCGGGTCACCCGGGCGCTCGGCCAGGCCTTCGCCCTGGCGGTGAGCTCCGACGCCGGCCGGGTCGTCGTCGGACACGACATGCGCGACACCTCTCCGGACCTGGTCGCGGCCTTCACCGGCGGGGTCACCGCTGCCGGGCTGGACGTCGTCCGGATCGGGCTGTGCAGCACCGACGCCCTGTACTACGCCAGCGGCGCGCTGCAGGCCCCGGGAGCGATGTTCACCGCCAGCCACAACCCGGCCGAGTGGAACGGGATCAAGCTGTGCCGTTCCGGTGCCCGCCCGGTCGGCCTCGACAGCGGCCTGGCCGAGATCCGGGACGGCGCGCTGTCCCTGCTCCTCGACCCGGCGTGGCCCGGCGTCACCGGTGCGGCGGCCGGTTCGGTCTCGGACCGAGACGTGCTGCCCGGTTACGCCGCCTATCTCCGGTCGCTGGTCGACCTGGCCGGACTGCGGCCGCTGCGCATGGTCGTCGACGCGGGCAACGGGATGGCCGGGCTGACCGTGCCCGCCGTGCTGGGAGCGTCCGCGGGCCTGCCCCGACTGGGCATCGACGTGGTGCCGCTGTACTTCGAGCTGGACGGCAGCTTCCCCAACCACGAGGCCAACCCGCTCGAGCCGGCCAACCTGCGTGACCTCCAGGCCGCGGTGCCGGCCCACGGCGCCGACCTGGGCCTCGCCTTCGACGGCGACGCCGATCGCTGCTTCGTCGTCGACGAGAACGGCGCCGTCGTCAGCCCGAGCGCGATCACGGCGATCATCGCCTCACGGGAGATCGCCAAGGAGCGGGCGGCCGGGCGCCCGGCCACCGTGATCCACAACCTGATCACCTCACGGGTGGTCCCGGAGGTCGTCCGGCAGGCGGGCGGCACGCCGCTGCGGACGCGGGTGGGGCACGCCTTCATCAAGGCGCAGATGGCCGGCGCCAACGCCGTCTTCGGCGGGGAGCACTCGGCGCACTACTACTTCCGGGACTTCTGGTACGCCGACACCGGGATGCTCGCCGCGCTGCACGTCCTGGCCGCCCTCGGGGAGCAGGACCGGCCGCTGTCCCGGATGGTGGCCACCTACGAGCGTTACCCCGCCAGCGGCGAGATCAACTCCCGCGTGGTCGACATCGCGGACGCCACCGCCCGGGTGGAGGTCGCCTTCGCCGACCGGCCCGGCGTGGAACTGGATCGCCTGGACGGCCTGACCGTGTCCTTCGACGGCGCCGCGGGGGAACCGATGTGGTGGTTCAACCTCCGGCCGTCCAACACCGAACCGCTGCTGCGGCTGAATGCCGAGGCCGGCGACGCCGCGACGATGGCACGGATCCGGGACGAGGTGCTGGCGATCGTGCGCGCGTCCTGATCCGGCCGCGGAGCACCTCGACCGCTGCGAGGACCGCTGCGAGAACCGCCGCGAGGCGCCGAGCACGCCGGCCGGCGATGGGCGAGGATGAGCGCGTGACGAGCATCGAACCCTGGCTGCGGGAGATCCTGCGCTGCCCCTCCTGCCGCGCGAGCCTGGTCGACGGAGAGGGGCCCGACGGGACCCCGGAACTGCAATGCTCGGGCTGTCCGTTGGCCTACCGGATCGACGACGGCATCCCGGTGCTGCTCGTCGACGAGGCCCGCACCCGGGAGTGAGCCACGAAATGAGCCTGAACGAGCAGCTGCTCGACGACGCCGACGGCCTGGCCGAAGCCGACCCCTCGGGCAGCCTGCGCGCGCTGGCCGGCGCCGGCGCGCAGGTGCGGATCGCCCTGACGGCCACCGCAGAGGCCGGGCTGCACCCGGTCACCGTGGACGGCCGCCCGCGCGCCGTGGTGGTGGCGAGCCTGGGCGGGTCCGCGGTCGTCGGTGACGTGCTCAC
>JBKPQU010000436.1:0-3983 GCA_046734255.1 Actinomycetota bacterium | reverse complement strand
GCTCGTGCTGATCCTCACCGACGGCCGCGCCACCGCCGGCCCCCGCCCGCTGGAGCGCTCCGCGCGCGGCGCCGCCCTGCTGGCCGGGTCGGGCGCCGCCTGCGTGGTGATCGACTGCGAGCGCGGGCCGGTCCGGCTCGGGCTCGCCCAGCACCTGTCGTTCCAGCTCGGCGCCGACTACCAGCGGCTGGACGACGTCGCGGTCGACCCGCTGGTCGGCCTGGCCCGGCGGCGCACCGGCCGCTCACCCGGCCAGCCACCGAGGAGCGCCGCCTGATGCCGCAGGGAAAGCCCGCCACGGTCCCGGACGACGGCCTGACCACCCGGCAGCGCCGCAACCGGCCGCTGCTCGTCGTGCACACGGGCGTGATGAAGGGAAAGTCCACCGCCGCCTTCGGTCTCGCGCTGCGGGCGTGGAGCGCGGGGCTGCCGGTCGCGGTGTTCCAGTTCGTCAAGAGCGCCAAGTGGAAGGTGGGGGAGGAGAACGCGTTCCGCGCGCTCGGCCGCGTGCACGAGCAGACCGGTGAGGGTGCCCCGGTGGTCTGGCACAAGATGGGCGAGGGCTGGTCGTGGATCCAGCGGCCCGGCAGCGACGCCGACCACGCCGCCGACGCGCTCGAGGGATGGCGGCAGGTGCAGCGCGACCTGGCCGCGGAACGCTATGGGCTGTACGTGCTCGACGAGTTCACCTACCCGATGGCGTGGGGGTGGGTGGACGTCGAGGAGGTCGTGGCGGGGCTGGCCGCCCGCCCGGGGTTCCAGCACGTCGTGATCACCGGCCGGAACGCCGACCCCCGGCTGGTCGAGGCCGCCGACCTCGTCACCGAGATGGTCAAGGTCAAGCACCCGATGGATGCCGGCCAGAAGGGCCAGAAGGGGATCGAGTGGTGAAGCCCGGCGCCGCGCTGGCGGATCAGAGCAGCCACGACCTGCCGCGGGTCGTGATCGCCGCTGCGGCCAGCGGGCAGGGCAAGACGACGGTCGCCACCGGCCTGATGGCCGCGCTTCGCCGCCGCGGGCTCGTGGTCAGCCCGCACAAGGTCGGCCCGGACTACATCGATCCCGGCTACCACGCGCTGGCCTCGGGCCGCCCCGGCCGCAACCTCGACCCGTGGCTGGTCGGAGAGCACCGGATCGCCCCGTTGCTCGTGCACGGCGCGCTCACGCCCGAGGCCGCGGACGTCGCGGTGATCGAGGGCGTGATGGGGCTGCACGACGGCGCCGCGGGCCGCGGATCGTTCGCGTCCACCGCGCACGTCGCGCGCCTGCTCGGCGCGCCCGTCGTGCTCGTGGTCGACACCACCGCGCAGGGCCGGTCCGCGGCCGCGGTCACCCTCGGCATGCGCGCGTTCGACCCCGACCTCTCCATCGGCGGCGTGGTGCTGAACCGCGTCGGTTCCGACCGGCACGAGCGGGTCCTGCGCGAGGCGCTCGGCGAGATCCACGTGCCGGTGCTCGGGTGCATCGGCCGCGTCGAGCGGGTGGCCGCGCCCTCCCGCCACCTCGGGTTGATCCCCGTGGCCGAGCGGGCCGCGGAGTCCGTCGCGATCGTCGACGCGCTCGGCGACCTGGTCGCCGCCTCCGTCGACCTGGACGCCGTACTCGACCTGGCCCGCGGCGCCCCGCCGCTGCGGGCCGACGCCTGGGACCCGGCGCGGGAGGTCTCCGCCGGCGCCGCCGCCGGCATCCCGGTCGCGGTCGCCGGCGGGCCCGCGTTCACGTTCTCCTACGCCGAGACCGCCGAGCTGCTCGCCGCCGCCGGTGCCCGCGTCGCCGCGTTCGACCCGTTGCGGGACAAGCGGTTGCCGGACGGCGCGCGCGGCGTGGTGATCGGCGGCGGGTTCCCGGAGGCGCACGCGGAGGCGCTGAGCGCCAACGCCTCGCTGCGCGCCGAGGTGGCCGCGTTCGACGGGCCGGTGCTGGCCGAGTGCGCCGGGCTGCTGTACCTCGCGAACAGCCTCGACGGCGTCCCGATGTGCGGCCGGCTGGACGTGCGGGCGAGGATGACCGGCCGGCTCACGCTGGGGTACCGGGACGCGGTCGCCGCCGCGGACTCCCCTGTCGCGGCGCGCGGTGAGCGCGTGCACGGGCACGAGTTCCACCGCACCGCAACGGATCCCGGGCACGGCGGCAGCCCGGCCTGGGAGTGGGACGGGCGGCGGCACGGGTTCGTCGCCGGAACCGTGCACGCCTCCTACCTGCACACCCACTGGGCCGGGCATCCGGTCGCAGCAGCCCGCTTCCTGGAGGCCTGCGCATGAACGCGACGCCGCCGCGGCTGCTCGGGATCGGGGTGGGTCCCGGGGACCCGGAACTGGCCACGGTCCGGGCCGTCCGCCTTCTGCGCGAGGCGGACACGGTGGTCGTCCCCGTGATGGAGGGCGGCGGGACCGGCCGCGCGGAGGCCGTGGTCCGCGAGTACGTCGAGGCCGCACGGATCGTCCCGGCCGCGTTCGCGCTGGACGAGCGCGACGGGCTGACGGCGCGGCGCGAGAACGCGTGGGACGCCGCGGGCCGGCTCGTGCAGGCCGCCTTCGAGCAGGGCGACGCGATCGTGGCCTTCGCGACGATCGGCGACCCGAACGTCTACTCCACGTTCGGCTACCTCGCGCAGACCGTGCGGCGGCTGGTCCCGGATGTCGTGGTCGAGACCGTTCCGGGGATCACCGCGATGCAGGAGCTCGCCGCCCGCAGCGGAACCATCCTCTGCGAGGGCCGCGAGCCGCTGACGCTGCTGCCGATGACCTCCGGGATCGACCCGTTCGAGGCGGCCCTGGACGGCCCGGGGACGGTGGTCGCCTACAAGGGCTGGCGCCTGCACGAGCAGATGCTGCGGGCGCTGGAACGCCGGGGGCGGCTGGAGTCCGCGGTCGTCGGCAGCCGGCTCGGCCTGGCCGGCGAGCGGATCGGCCCGGCGAGCTGCAGCACCGGCGAGGGCCCGCTGCCCTACCTCTCGACGCTGCTCGTCCCGGCGCGCCGGGAGATCCGCGGAGGCAAGCTGTGACCGGCGGACGGGCGGGCCTCGAGGGCGGCAAGGTCTGGTTCGTCGGCGCCGGACCGGGAGCCGCCGACCTGCTCACGCTGCGCGCGGCCGACGTCATCGCGCGGGCGGACGTCGTCGTGTGGGCTGCGAGCCTCGTGCAGCCCGAGGTGCTCCGGCATGCCCGCCCGGACGCCGAGATCGTGGACTCCTCGCAGCTGCCGATGGAGGGCGTCCTGCCGGTCTACCGGCGGGCGGCCGAGCAACGCCTGGCCGTCGCGCGGATCCACTCCGGCGACCCGGCGCTGTGGGGCGCGATCCAGGAGCAGATCGACGAGTGCCTCGCCCTGGGCCTGGAGGTCGAGATCGTCCCCGGCGTCTCCGCTTTCACCGCGGCGGCGGCCGCCGTCCAGCGCGAGCTGACGATCCCGCAGGTGGCCCAGTCGGTCGTCCTCACCCGGCTGGAGGGCGGCAAGACCCCGATGCCGGAGGGGGAGAGCATCCGCGCGTTCGCCCGGCACGGCGCGACGATGGCGGTGTTCCTGTCTGCCGCCAGGTCCGGGCAGCTGCAGGCGGAACTGCTCGCCGGGGGATACCCGGCGAGCACCCCGGTCGTCGTGGCCTACCAGGTGACGTGGCCCGACGAGCTCGTCGTCCGCTGCACGCTGGAGACGCTCGAGGCCACGGTGAAGTCGCACAAGCTGTGGCGGCACACGCTGTTCCTCGTCGGGCCGGCGCTGGCCGCGGGCGGCACGCGCTCGCACCTGTACCACCCCGGCCACTTCCACGAGTTCCGGAAGGCCGACCGGCAGGCTCGCGAGCAGCTGCGCCGCGAGGGGCCCCGCCCTCCTCGCGTACGGCGGCCCGGATGACCGACCCGCCCCCGCTCCGCGAGCCGGACCTGCCGCGCACCGCGAAGGTGCGACCCGACGCGCTGCGCACCGGCTGGACGACCGGCGCCTGCTCGGCTGCGGCGGCGAAGGCGGCGGCCACCGCGCTGGTC
>JBKPQU010000435.1:0-14715 GCA_046734255.1 Actinomycetota bacterium | reverse complement strand
GGGCAGCTCCATGCTCGATGACCTCACCTGGCAGGAGAGCGACTTCGTGGCCACCATGCTGCCCGACGGGCATCCGGTGGAAGCACGCCCCCATGCACTGTCCCTGGGCACGCGCAGCCTGGCCGAGGCCACCGCGGTGTCCCGCCCGCGGCGACGCCGGGATCGCGAGCAGCGCCAGCTCCTGGCGCAGGCCGGCAGGCTGCGGCGGCAGCTGGACGTCGTCGAGGCGCCGGCGTCGTTCGGGCATGACCGCTGGACGCTCACCGGGTACGCGTGGGGGCTAGGGCTGCGGCCGCGCTGGGCGGCTGCCCTGCTCACGTCCGGTTACTGGACCACTGCCGACGTCGCGCGCCGGGTCGAGGAGGCCCTGCGCGCACCCTGAGCCGGCCTCGGCGCTTCACCGGCCCGAGCCGCATCCCCAAATGCCCGCACGGTCAGGCGACCGTGCGGGCATTGGGGTGGAAGCCGCGCGCGTCCGTCCCCTGCTCCTCGATGCCCCAGGCGACGATCCTGCGCGGGCGGATCCGGAAGAACTGCGGGGCGAAGTTGGGGAACCGCGGGTTGATCGAATCGCCGCCGGTCTCGTGCAGCTCGGCCTCCCCGCGGACCTCCAGCGCCTTCGCGCCGGTGCCCCACGACTCGTCCAGCAGGACGCAGACCTTGGGGTTCTGCTGGGCGTCCCGCCACTTCTTGCCGGCGCCGAAGTTGATCCCGCCGATGTCGATCGTGTCCTCCTCGGCGTTGTAGACGAAGGTCACCGGGATGATGTGCGGCTGCCCGTCGGCGCCCACCGTGGCCAGCCGGGCGAGCCTCTGGCCGGTCAGGTAGGCGATCTCGGCGTCGGTGAACACGCTCATCGGGGCTCCAGGCATGGGGGCGTCGGCTGGCGGTGTCGGCCGGGACGACGCTAACCCGGCGGATAGGCTGCCAGCCAGGAAGGCGAGGAGTCCTGCGAAGGGAGTCATGCGCGCGATGCCCGAGCCCCACGCGCAGCCGCGACGCGCCCGGCCCGCCCGCTACGCCTACCTCGGTCCTGAGGGCACGTTCGCCGAGGCGGCCCTGCTCCAGGTGCCGGACGCCGGCCAGGCCGAGCTCCTCGCGATGAACAGCGTGAACGCCGCGCTCGAGGCCGTCCGCGAGGGCGAGGCGGACGCGGCGATGGTCCCGATCGAGAACTCGGTCGAGGGTGGGGTCAGCGCCACCCTGGACGCTCTGGCCGACGGCGAGCCGCTGGTCGTCATCCGCGAGGAGCTGGTCCCCGTCACCTTCCACCTGGTCGCCAGGCCCGGGCTGAGCCTGGAGGACGTCGCCCGGATCGCCACGCACCCGCACGCCCAGGCGCAGTGCCGGGGGTGGCTCCACCGCAACCTGCCGAAGGCGGTGCTGCTGCCGGCGCTGTCCACTGCGGCGGCGGCGGCCGCGCTGCTGGACGTCGGCGTCTACTACGACGCGGCGCTCTGCGCGCCGATCGCCGCCCGCCGCTACGGGCTGCCGGTGCTCGCCGAGGACGTCGGGGACAACCCGAACGCCGTCACCCGGTTCGTGCTGGTCTCCCGGCCCGGGCCCCCGCCGCCGCCGACCGGCGCCGACAAGACGACGATCGTCGCCTTCCTCGCCGACGACCACGCCGGCGCGCTGCTGGAGCTGCTGGAGCAGTTCGCCGTCCGCGGGATCAACCTGACCCGGCTGGAGTCCCGCCCGACCGGTGAGGTGCTCGGCCGGTACTGCATGTCGATCGACGCCGAGGGCCACGTCGCCGAGGAGCGGATGGCCGAGGCACTCAAGGGTCTCCACCGGGTCTGCCCCAAGGTGCGGTTCCTCGGCTCGTACCCGCGGGCCGACGGGGAGCCGGCCACGGTCCGCGCCGAGACCACCGACGACGCCTTCCTCGATGCCGAGCGCTGGATCTCCGGCCTCCGCCAGGGCGACCACCACTGACCGGGCCGCCGCCAGCCGGCCCTCTTAGCCCGCCCTGAGATGCGCACGGTGTGACACCGTGCTCTTCCCATGCGCACGGTGTCACACCGTGCTCAACGGGGATGCGCCCAAGTCCGCACAGTCAGGCCCCGGCCGCCAGCGGCGCGAGGGCGCGCTCCGGGACTCACAGGGTCGACGTGTCGCGGACCTCGACGGCGGAGAAGCCCAGCGCGCCGGCGAGGGCCTCGCGGGCCAGCCGGCCGAGCGGGCCGGCAAGGCGCAGGGCGACCTCGCGGGCAGAGCTGTCCGGGGAGTCCACGAGCACGGTGAGCGCGGGTAGGGCGCCGGGCATCCGGTGCGTCTCGAGCCGCACCGAGACGCCGCGACCGCTGCCCTGCGCCGCCTGGTAGAGCCAGTCGCGCACCAGGGCCCGCAACGTGCCGCCACTTGCGATGATCAGCTCGACGTCGGCCGGCTCGAGCCTGCGTGCCACGGCCGCCCGGACGGCGGCGACGACGGCGTCGCTGTCGGGACCCTGGCCGGGGGGCCGCTCCGTGATCACCACCACGCAAGCGGCCGTCCCGTCGACGGCCGCGTGTACTCCGGAGATCCCGTCCCCCGGCAGGCCGGCCCCGACGCAGACGGCCGCCAGGTCGACGTCGAGGGGCCGGTCCCCGGTCACGCCCCTGCCTGCGGCGGCGCGTTGACCACCAGCGCCCGGGGGTCCACCCAGGCGCGCAGCACGCGGGCGCTGCCCGCAGGGTCGCCGTCCAGCTGGACGAACAGTGGCCGCTCCGCCCGGACCTCGACCCGGCGGCACTGGAAGTGCTGGACGGTCGTCGAGCGCCGCACGCCGCGGACCCGCGAGCGGCGGGTGAGCACGGTGCCGACCACCCCGGCCCAGCCGACCATCCCGCGCGGGGAGACCACGATGACGTCCAGCCAGCCGTCGTCCATCCGGGCTTCGGGCAGCAGGCGGATGCCGCCGGTGAGCTCGCCGCAGTTCCCGACGACCACGCTGCGGACCCGCACGGAGACCGGCGGCTCGCCGTCGAGCGCGAGCCGGACCCGTATCCGCCGCCCCCGCAGCACCCGCACACCGCTGAGCACGTACGCCCACCAGCCCACCCGCTGCTTGAGCTGCGCGTTCACCGTCGCCATCACCTCGGCGTCGAACCCCAGACCGGCCATCACCAGGAACGTCTGCCGCGTCAGCGCCTCGTCCTCGCCCGAGACGTCGACCTCCGCCCGGCCGACGTCGACGGTCCGCCGCTCCCCGCTGACGGCGGTCGCCAGCGCCTGGTCGAGGCTGGCGGTGGAGATCCGCAGGTTGCGGGCCAGGAGGTTCCCGGTACCCGCGGGGAGCAGGCCGAGCGGGACGCCGGTGTGCAGCAGCTGATCGGCGACCATGCGCGCCGTCCCGTCGCCGCCGAAAGCGAGCACGGCGTCGCATCCGTCGGCCAGCGCGGCCTTGGTCTGCCCGGGTCCCGGGTCCTCGGCGGTGGTGGCGTACCACACCGGCGGGTCCCAGCCGAGCCCCGCCATCGCCTTCGCGACCTGGGCGCGGCGCTGGTCGTCGGTGTCGACCTTGGCGTGGTTCACGACGATCGCGGCCCGGGGGCGGGAGGACTCGGCGCGGCGCGCCGCCTCCCCATGCGCCCGGCGAACGGGCGCACGTCGTCGCCGGGCCACCCGCACCACCGGATAGAGCCCGACGGCCAGCAGCAGCGTCACCGCGAGCACGGTGATCTGCGCTGTCGATCCGTCGGGCATGGATGCACGGTATCCGCGCACCGGCCGGGACGGCTCGCTCGCCGGGCGGCCGGGAAGGGCGCCCACCCGCCGCCGGTAGTCTCCCGGGGTGAGCGAGGGCCGACCGGAACGGGACGGGCCGACCGGCCAGGGCCGGCCGGCGTCCCCGCCGAGGCTGCTCGCCCTGGACATCGACGGCACGATCCTGGACCACGACCAGGCGATGTCCGAACCCGTCCGCGAGTCCGTGCAGGCCGTGGCCGCCAGCGGCGTGCACGTCGTGCTGGCCACGGGCAGGTCGCTGCACGGAACGCTCCCGGTGCTGGACCGGCTGGGCCTGCTCGAAGGGTGGGCGGTGTGCAGCAACGGCACGGTGACGCTGCGGCTGGACCCCTCGCTGCCGGAGGGCTACGAGCTGTCCGAGGTCGTCACCTTCGACCCGACCCCGGCGTTGAAACTGCTCCGGGAGCACCTGCCGACGGCCCTGTTCGCGGTGGAGGAGGTCGGCCGCGGCTACCGGCTGACCGCGCCGTTCCCGCCGGGGGAGCTGGACGGCGAGGAGGTGATCGTCGACTTCGAGCGGCTGCTGGACGGTCCGGCGTCCCGGGTGATCGTGCGCAGCCCGGAGCACACGTCGGCGGACTTCCTCGCGCTCACCGAGGAGCTCGGCCTGCACGGGGTGAACTACTTCGTGGGCTGGACGGCGTGGCTCGACCTGGCCCCGGCGGGAGTGAGCAAGGCCAGCGCGCTGGAGCAGGTCCGGCAGACGCTCGGGGTGGACCGGCTCGCGACGATGGCGGTGGGGGACGGCCGCAACGACCTGGAGATGTTCTCCTGGGCCGCGCGCTCGGTGGCGATGGGCAACTCCGAGCCGGACGTCAAGGCGGCGGCCGACGAGGTGGCCGGCAGTGTGGAGGCCGACGGGGTGGCCGGCGTCCTGCGCGCACTGCTGAACGGGACCCGTTCCTAACATCGTTCTGACATCGGCCTTCGGCTCCCGGGTCGCGGACGGGGTGCCGGGTACTGTCGTAACAACCCGGACTCATCGGGAGCGGCATGACGGACAGGCCGGCCGGCCCGGAGCACGAGATCGCCGAGCTGCAGGCGCGTCTTCGCCAGCAGCATGAGTACCTGCGCACGCTGACCGCCGGGGAGCCCGGCTACGAGGACGCCGCTCACGCGGTGATCGAGCGGACGTTCGAGCTGATCGACCTGGAGGAGCGGCTCCCGCTGCTGCTGGACGAGACGCGCCGCGAGGTGAGCCGGCGGGTGGTGCGCTGGGCCGGGCTGGGGTCCTCGGCGGTCGTCGTGCTGTGCGCGGTCGCCTCGGCGCTCGGCTGGGTGAGCCGCTGGTGGTTGCCGCTGCTCGCGCTGCTGCTGCCGGCGACGCTCTGGCTGCTCGTGGTGCCGGTGAGCCCGCCGGGCGACCGCCATTCGGCACAGCGGGTCGGCGCGGTGCTGATCGCCGCGGCCGCCGCGCTGACCCCGCTCGTGATCACGGGGGTGCTGGGCGTGTGGGCGGCGGCCCTGGTCGTGCTGGTCGCCGCCGCCGGGGTCGGGTACCTGGTCCGGGTGACGGTCCCGCCGGGCCAGCCGACGCGGCGGGCCTCCGAGGTGGCACCGTGACCGAGTGGGACGCCCAGAGCAGCCTGGCCTTCGAGGTCCGCCAGCTTCGGGGTGACCTGGACGAGCTCGCCGACGCGATCAGCTTCCTCCCCGGGCGGCTGCGCGGCCTGGACGGCCAGATGCAGGAGGCCCGCAAGGAGACGCGGGCGGTGGACGCCCGTACCGCGGAGCTGGCAGCAGCGCTGCGCGACCTCACCGCGGCGCTCAAGCGGGTGGACGCGCGGGTGGAGTGGCTCGAGCGGAACATCCGGTTGCGCGAGTCCGCGACCGCCGTCGAGCTGGACGACGTCGGCGGCGAGCTGGTCGAGGTGGCCGCCGAGGCCGAGTCGGGGCTGAACGCGCGGAGCCACCTGATGTCCGCCGAGGACCGTTCGGGGCTGCAGGCGCTGGTCGCCGAGCAGGCCGCGCTGGCCAAGGAGCAGGCGAGCCGGCTCACGGAGGCGCTGGCCGCGAGCCGGACGATCGCCGAGGGCGGTCCCGCGGGCGAGGCGCACGCGGCCGCCGTCACGAGGTTCCGCAGCGCGGCCAGGGCGTGGGAGGCGGACCGATCACGCAGCGCGGACCTCGAAGACCGGGCGGAGGACGCCGAGGAGCGGCTCGCCGAGGACGACCGGCGCCGGATCCGCCAGGCGGACGTGATCGCCGCCGGCGAGCGGGCCTGGGAGGCCCTGCAGGCGTCGCTGCGGGCGCGGCTGGCCGACGCGGTCGGCGAGGGAGCGCTGCTGCCGGCCTGGTTCACCTCCGTGCTCGGGCCGATCCCGCCGGCGGAGGACACGCGTTCCTGGATGGAGGTCGCCACCGACCTTCTCGCCTACCGGGTCAGCTACGGCGTCGACGACCCGGCGTCCGCGCTGGGACCGGAACCCGCGGTCGACGCCAGCGCTCGCCGGCGGGCGTGGCACCAGCAGCTGAGGCGCAGGCTGCGCGACCTCCAGCGCTAGCGGTCTGTCCTGGCGCGGCACCGGCGGTCTCCGCCTCGTGGGTGGGTCGGCTTACGGTGGTCTGGTGGCGCTGGCGTGGCAGGAGTCGCTGTTCGGCGGCTGGATCCTGGACGGCGGGCGGAGCGAGATCTCCCCCCGCCAGGACCATGCCGCCGACCTCGGCTTCGACGACGTCCACCGGCTCTACCTCGATCAGTGGTCGTGGCTGGACCTGGTGCCGGGCTGGCTGCCGGACCACGCGGAGGTGTTCGAGCGGCTGCTCGCGGACGCGCCGTGGCAGCAGCGCGAGCGGACGATGTACGACGCCCGGGTGCTTGAGCCGCGGCTAGTGGCCGGGTGGACCGGAGACGACCTCGCCGGGCTGCCGACCCGGGTCGCGGAGATCCGCCGTGCGGTGGGCGCCCGCTACGCCGCCGACTTCGACTCGGTGCTCGTCAACCTCTACCGCGACGGGCGCGACGGGGTCGCCTGGCACGGCGACCGCGTGCGTCTCCGCCTGGAGCAGACCGTCGTGGTGACGGTCGCGCTGGGCGAGCGGCGGCGGTTCCTGTTGCGCCGCGGCGCGAGCGGCCCCACCGCGCTGACGCTGATCAGCGGCGAGGGGGACCTGATCGTGATGGGCGGGCGATGCCAGCACGACTGGCAGCACACCGTGCCGAAGGCCACGCGTGCCGGAGCCCGGATGAGCATCACCATGCGGCACTCGCTCCCGCTCCCCTGAACGGACGGGACTCGATTCGTGCGACGTCCCGCTCGTGGAGCGGGACTCGATCACGCGCCGAGGTGGGACCAGAACTTCGGCTCGATCCCGATCGCCCGCAGCCAGGTCATCTCACCGGTGGCGACGAGGTTGTCGCCGTTGGCCCGCAACAGTTCCAGGACGTCGTCGCCGGTCTTCCCGCCGAGGGCCTCGACGATCCGGCGCACGCCGTCGGCCTCGACGGTGAGGGCGTACTCGTACTCGGCGTTACCGGATCCGAAGAAGCTCTCCGCCCGTAGATCCTGACCCTTGATCACCAGGGCGCCGTCGGCCGTCAGCGTGGCGGCCACGGTCAAGCTGTCACGCGCCCACAAAGTCACCGATCGTGCCTCGCCCACAGGACCCGAGCCCTCCGCTCGTCTCGGCCGCCCGCGCCCGGACGGTGCGGCGGTCACGACCCATCGAATGTAGCCGTGATCGCTGTCGGGCTCGCGGACCATCCACAGGCTGGGACGGCGCGCGCCCCGTGGACCGGTCCTGGGTCAGGATGTGCGCATGCGGCTGGTCGCGTGCGACCTCGACGGCACCATCGTGTGTCCGGACGGGACGATCTCCGCGCGCACCCTGGCCGCGCTGCGCGCCTGCGAGCAGGTCGGCATCCATGTGGTCTTCGTCACCGGGCGGCCACCGCGATGGATGGCGCCGGTCGCCGAGGCCACCGGTGGTGCGGGCCATGCGATCTGCGGCAACGGCGCCGTGGTGATCGACCTGTCGAGCGGCGCGGTGGTCGAGGCGCACCCGCTGCCCGCCGCCGTCGTGCTGGAGGTCGCCGAGCGGTTGCGCTCCCGGCTGCCCGGTGCGGTGTTCGCGATCGAGACCACCGACACGTACCGGCGCGAGCCCGACTTCCTCCCGAGGCACGAGGTCGCTCGGATGGCCCCGACCGGCTCGCTGCACAGCCTGCTCGCCGACCGGCCGGTGGTGCTCAAGGTGCTCTGCCGGGTGGAGGGCGGCAGCGCGGACGAGATGCTCGCGGTCGCGCGGACCGCGCTCGATGGGCTGGCCGAGCCCGTGCACTCCAACCCGAACGGCGACATGCTGGAGATCTCGGCTCTCGGGGTGAGCAAGGCCTCGGCCCTGGCCCGGCTGGCCGCCCGGCGCGGGGTGCCGGCCGAGGCGGTGGTCGCGTTCGGGGACATGCCCAACGACGTGCCGATGCTGCGCTGGGCGGGCCGTGGCTACGCGATGACCGGCGGCCATCCGGAGGCGGTGGCCGCCGCGGCGGAGCTTGCCCCGCCGTGCGAGTCGGACGGCGTCGCGCAGGTGCTGGAGCAGCTGCTGTCGCAGCGCGCCTGAACCGCGCAGCGGAACGGCGTCGGCGCAGAGGCGGGCTAGGGCAGCGCGCTAGAGCAGCGCGCCGTCGACCAGTTCGCGGACCTGCTTGACCGTCCGCCGGACGGCGTCGATGTGCTCCCGGACGGCCTCGACGTCGTTCATCCGCACGGCGAGCCGGGTCATCATCGCCGACTCCGAGGCGCGGGCGGACAGGGTCGCCCCCCGCGCGATCCGGCGGTGCACCTCGAGGTAGACGTCACCCGGGCCCAGCGGCACCTCGGGGGTCTCGCTCGGGGCGGCGGACTGGGCGCGCTCGCAGGCCTCGCGCACGACGGCGAGCGTGGCGTCCAGCTCCTCACCGATCTCCTCGAGCTCCGCCCGCACCGGGCGGGAGGGGATGACCGAGATCACCGAGTGGTAGCGGTGGACGGCTCGTGCGAACCGATCGTGGACTCGACGCCACGCTCCGTCACCGAGCGGGCCCGTCCCGATCCGCTTCTCGCGGAACCTCGAGATCAGGCGCACGTCCGGTCACCTTTCACACAGCAATCACAGGTGGGTCACAAGTACTGGCCGGTGCCCTGCTCGCCTGGCTGAGGGGGACCGGATGGCTCCGCTCGGCTTGCTGGGGTGGTGCCCGGCGGGAGTGCCCGCCGCATCTGCTCCAGCTGGGCGCGCGCCGCCATCTGCTGGGCGAACAGGACGGTCTGGATGCCGTGGAACAACCCCTCGAGCCAGCCGACCAGCTGGGCCTGCGCGATCCGCAGCTCCGCCTCGGACGGCGTGCCCTCCTGGTCGAACGGCAGCGCGATCGCCTCGAGCTCGGTGACGAGTACGGGCGCCAGACCCTTCTTCAACTCGGCGATCGAGCGATCGTGGATCGCGGCCAGGCGGGCCCGCCCGGCCTCGTCCAGCGGCGCGTTGCGGACCTCCTCGAGCAGCTGCTTGATCATGCTGCCGATCCGCATGACCTTGGCAGGCTGCTCCACGAGCGCAGCCGGGTTGCCCTCCTCGACGTCACCGGCCACCGCCATACCCTCCGGCGTCACCACCAGCAGGCGGCTGGCCTGCTCCTGACCAGGGGGAGTGGCGCCGGCGGCAGCAGCACGAGGATCCTGGGCAGTACCAGGATCACTGCTCAGTTGAACCGACGGAGCCATAGCACCATCGTGCATCCATTCGGCCATGGCTGCGAGGTACTCTGCTGCGTTCCCTCACCGGATCGCCGGTTCGTCGGCGCGCGCATCCTCCGAGCGGTGGAGTCCTGAACCCCGCTGAAGGGGAAACTAGTCACCCTCCGGTGACGGCCCGGTGCAGATCGTGGCGGAGGTGTCGGTGACGGCGCAAGCGGAATCGCCGAATCGGGAGCACGGCCCGACCCCGTCGGGCTACGACGTGGCCACGGTCCGGGCCGCCTACCCCGCGCTGGCCGACGGCTGGGCATACCTCGACGGCGCCGCCGGGACCCAGGTGCCCGCCACGGTGATCGCGGCGGAGTCCGCCGCCTACGCGGCCGGGATCGGCAACCACGGCGGGGCGTTCGCGGCGTCCCACCGGTCGGTGGCGCTGACCGCCGCGGCGCGCGCGGCGATCGCCGACCTGGTCGGTGCGCCGGACCCGGACGGGGTCGTGCTCGGCCCGAGCATGACCGCGCTGACCTACCGCTTCGCCGAGGGTCTGGGCAAGACCTGGCGGACCGGCGACGAGATCGTGCTGACCCGGCTCGATCACGACGCCAACGTCCGGCCGTGGCTGCAGGCCGCGCAGCGCGCCGAGGTCACCGTGCGGTGGGCGGACCCGGTGCTGCCCGAACTCGAACTGCCCGCCGAGGCCGTCACCCGGCTGATCGGCCCGCGCACCCGGCTGGTCGCGGTCACCGCGGCCTCGAACGTCGTCGGCACCCGCCCGGACGTCGCGGCGATCAGCCGTGCCGCGCACGAGGTCGGCGCGCTGTGCTACGTCGACGGCGTGCACAACACCCCGCACGGTCCGGTCGACGTCGCCGCGCTGGGCGCCGATCTCTACGCCACCAGCGCCTACAAGTGGTCCGGCCCGCACCTGGCGGCCGTGGTCGGCACCGTCGACCTGCTCGCGTCGATCCACCCGGACAAGCTGGCCAGCAGCCCGGACGAGGTGCCGTGGCGGTACGAGCGGGGCACCCATCCGATGGCGCAGCACGCCGGCGTCGCCGCTGCCGTCGACCATCTCGCGGGGCTTGCCCCGTCCGCGCAGCCGTCCGCTCAACAGCCGGCCGGTCGCCGGGGCCGGATCCTCGCCTCGATGAGCGCGGTGGCCGGTCACGAGCAGGCGATGTTCGCCCGCATGCTGCAGGGGCTCGCCGACCTGCCCGCCGTCCAGCGGATCGGCCGGCCCACCGGCGGCGCGCCGACCGCCTGGTTCCGGGTCGCCGGGCACACGCCGGACGAGGTCGCCGAGGGCTGCGCACGGGCCGGCGTGAACGTCTGGTCGGGGCACAACTACGCGTGGGAGCTCGCCGGGTTCCTCGGCATCCGGGACACCGGCTCGGCCGTGCGGGCGAGCATCTCCTGCTACACCAACGGCTCGGACGTCGACCGGCTGCTGCAGGCGCTGGCCGACCTGGGCCGGGCGCGGGCGTAATCTCGCAACAGGGCACGCGTGCGACCGGGAGGCGACCGATGAGCGACAAGGTGGAGCTGGACCAGCTGCTCGAGGTCGCTGAAGGCTTCAAGACGGTGCCGATGCTGCTGTCCGCCGATCCGGACGGGCGGCCGCGCGCCTCCGCGGTCACCGTGCTCTGGGACCAGGGGTCGGCCCGGGTCCGTGCCGGGCACCGCTCGGTCGACAACGCCGCGGAGCGGCCGCTGGTCAGCCTGCTCTACCCGGCCCCGCCCGGGGAGCGCTTCGCGCTGCTGGTCAACGGCGAGGTGACCGGGACCGAGTCGGACGCCGCCGACAGCCGGGATCCCAGGGCCAAGCGCGGCGGGTACGTCACCGTGCGCGCCACCTCGGCGATCCTGCACGTGGTGGACGGCGGGCACTGCTGACCCGACGGGCCGCGCTCAAACCGCCGCCGGCGGGGTGAGCAGCACCTTGCCGACGTGGCCGTAGTCCTCGACGATCCGGTGCGCCTCGGCGGCCTGGTCCATCCGGAACCGGGCATGGATCACAGGGTGGACGGCACCGGAACTGATCAGCGGCCAGACGTGTTCGCGCACACTGGCCACGATCGCCGCCTTCTCGGCCACCGGCCGGGAGCGCAACGAGGTGGACAGGATCGCCGCCCGCTTCGCCATCAGCGCCCCGAGGTCGAGCTCCGCCTTGCGACCGCCCTGCAGCCCGATGATCACCAGCCGGCCACTGGTGGCCAGCGCCTCGACGTTGCGGGCCAGGTAGACGGCGCCCATGTTGTCCAGCACGACGTCCGCCCCACGACCGTCGGTCGCGCGCAGGACCTCCGCGACGAAGTCCTGCTCCGTGTAGTCGATCAGGGTGTCGGCGCCCAGCTCGCGGCAGCGCTCCAGCTTCTCCCGGGAGCCCGCGGTGACCGCGACCCTCGCCCCGAGCTGGTGCGCCAGCTGGATCGCCATCGTTCCGATGCCGCTGGCGCCGCCGTGCACGAGCAGCAGCTCCGACCGGCGTAGCCCGGCGAGCATGAACACGTTGCTCCAGACCGTGCAGGTCACCTCGGGCAGCGCGGCCGCGTCGACCAGGTCGACGCCGGCCGGGACCGGCAGCAGCTGACCGGCCGGTACGGCGACGAGCTCGGCGTACCCGCCGCCGGCCAGCAGCGCGCACGCCCGGTCGCCGACCGACCAGCCCTCCACGCCCTGCCCAAGCTGGACGATCGTGCCGCTGCACTCCAACCCCGGCCATACCGGCGCCCCGGGTGGCGGCGGGTAGTGCCCGGCGCGCTGCATGAGGTCCGCCCGGTTCACCGCGCTGGCGGCCACCTCGAGCAGCACCTCGCCCGGTGCGGGCACCGGGTCCGGGAGCTCGGCCAGCTGCAGCACCTCGGGCCCGCCGGGTTCGCTGATCACCACCGCCTTCATGGACAGCGACCCTAGGACCACCGCCCGGGCCGGTCGAGACGGCACTCACCCAGCCGCATTGCTCGCCGAGAGCCGGTCCAGGCCCCCCGACACGCCGTCCGAACCGGCGTTCAGTTGGGGATCCCCCCGCTTGGGGGGGAGCAAACCGGCGCCTGGTGAGCAACCGGTGGTTCGCCTGCTCGGGTTAATCCGGTGCCTGATATCAACCCCTCGCCCGTCGCGGCCGAAAGAACACCCGATGCCTTCGTCATGCGCCCATGGCGAGGGCGGGTCAGGACCGTCTCAGGGCAGCCGTGAGCGAAGGGTTGTCATGCTGCGAAACGTCGGTGTCAGGGGACAGATCCTCGGCGCCCTAGTGCTGCCTCTCTTGCTGGTCGCCGTCCTGACCGGTCAGATCACGTGGCAGGCCGTGCTCGACATGCGCGACGCCCGCGAGGCGCTGCGGCTGGCACAGTCCGCCGACGACCTCGCCCGGCTGGTCGTTGCCATCCAGCAGGAGCGCCTGCAGACCGCGAACGCGCTGGACGGCCGCCAGGCCGCGGTGCAGCGGCTCGCCGACAGCCGCACCCAGACCGACGCCGTCCTGCAGACCGTGCGGGCCGAGGTCTTCTCCCCGGGCGGCACCTCCGCCGGGACCGGCGCGCTGCTACGGCGCGCGTCCGAGGCGCACGGCGAGCTGGGCACAATCCGCGCCGAGGTGGACGAGAAGCTCGATCAGGGCAGCGCCTCGGCGGAGGACATCATCGACCTGGTCGAGGACTACGCGGAGCTGATCGACGTCGACGTCGACCTGCCCGCGGAGCTCGCCGCGGAGCTGCGCGACAAGAGCATCTCGGCAGGCCTGTTCAGCTACGCCTCGCTCGCGCAGGCCATCGACGCGCTCTCCAAGGAGCAGTTGATGGGCGAGTGGATCCTCAGCTCGCCCGCGCCGAGCGCCAAGCAGCAGCAGCTGCTCGGTTCCGCCGTGGAGACGGCGGAGGAGGACCTGGGCGACTTCGGCCGCCAGGCTCAACCCGCCCGTGCCGCGCAGCTCGACAAGGTGCTGAAGTCCCCGGCCGCAGGCGCAGAGACGGTGGACCAGCAGCTGGATGCCTTCCTCGCCGCCGGCACCGTCCAGGCCCCCGAACTCGACGAGAAGGCCTGGCTGGCGTCGACCTCCAAGCTCGGCGTGGCGCTGGGCGGGGTGCTGCACGCCGTCGGTGCGGACGCGCAGGCGGTGGCGGGGCAGGCGTTGCACCGCGCACTCCAGCGGCTGCTGCTCACCGGTGGGGTGACCGGAGGTCTGATCGCCGTGTCGCTGATCACGGCCTTCTTCTTCGCCCGCCGGATCACCACGCCGCTGCGGCGGCTCACCGCGGCCGCCGGCCGGATCCGGGACGAGCTTCCCGGTCTGGTCGAGCAGGTCGCGGCCTCCGGCCCCGGCGCCTCGGTGGAGCTGCCGCACGTGCCGGCCTCCGGCGGCAGCGAGGTCTCCCGGCTCGCCGCGGTGTTCATGGACGTCAACGCGGTGGCCGTGGACGTGGCCAAGGAGCAGGCCATGCTGCGCGGCGCCGTCCAGGAGATGTTCGTCAACGTCGCCCGACGCAACCAGACGCTGCTCACGCGCCAGCTGAGCTTCATCGACCAGCTGGAGCGGACCGAGGAGGACCCGGACACGCTCGAGGAGCTGTTCCGGCTCGACCACCTGGCCACGCGGATGCGGCGCAATGCCGAGTCGCTGCTCGTGCTCGCGGGGCTGGACCCCGGACGCCGGATCCGCCGGCCGATGCCGCTGTCGGACGTCATCCGCACCGCGATGAGCGAAATCGAGCACTACGACCGGGTCGGGCTGTCGCTGGCCGCCGACGTGCCGGTGGTGGCGCACCTGGCGCTGCCCGCCGCCCACCTGCTCGCCGAGGTGATCGAGAACGCGACGAACTTCTCCGAGCCGACCACCCGGGTCGAGATCATCGCTGTTCCGTACGGCGACGGCGTACAGGTCACGGTGACAGACGAGGGCCTGGGGATGACGCCGGACGAGCTCGCTGCCGCCAACCAGCGGATCGCCACCCCCGTGGTGAGCGAGCTGGTGGGCTCGCAGCGGCTGGGGTTCTACGTCGTCGGCGCGCTGGCCCGGCGCCTGGACGCCGAGGTGATGCTCCGGCACGCGCCGGTGCGGGGCACGGTCGTCACGATCGTCTTCGCCGGCTCGCTGTTCGTCCCGGGCACGCTGATCGATCCGATCGACCCCATCGGCCCTGGGGCGCCGGTCGAGCCGCCGCAGCGGGTGCCGGTGACCACCGCGCCCGAGACCCTGGACCGGGGCACGCCGCCCGGACCGCCGCCGTTCCCCGACCGGGCCGGCGTCCACACCGCCGGCCCGATCCCGCTGCCGCTGTCGGCCCGCGCGGCCGACCCCGACCTCGCCGACGGC
>JBKPQU010000434.1:0-34149 GCA_046734255.1 Actinomycetota bacterium | reverse complement strand
CGCCACCGCGCGGTGACCCTCGACCTGACCCACGAGCGCGACGAGGCGGTCTCCGACCTGCTGGACGGCGTGCTCGAGTCCGGGACGGGATGGCTGCCCGGCTCGCCGTCCACCCTGCACGTGTCGGCTGTGGACGCCGAGGGCGCGGCCTGCTCGGTCACCGCCTCCTCCGGCTACGGATCCGGGGTGGTCGCTCCCGGAACCGGCGTGTGGCTCAACAACTGCCTCGGCGAGCACGAGCTGAACCGGACGGGCGTGCACGGGCTGCCGCCCGGCGCCCGGCTCGCTACCAACATGGCGCCCACGGTGGCACGGCGCTCCGACGGCGCGGTGCTCGCGGCCGGCGGTCCCGGAGCCGACCGGATCACCACGTCGCTGTTGCAGGCGCTGTCGCCGTTGATGGCCGGCGGCGACCTCGACTCGGCGCGCCTGCAGCGCGTCGTCGACCGGCCGAGGCTGCACGTCCGCCTCGACCCGGATCCCGACGCGCTGGTCGTGGACCACGAGCGGGACCTGCCGCCGGGATGGCGCGTCCCGCTGGACGGGCTGGCCGCCCACGCCCGCTGGGTGGAGCACCCGGCGGCCTCGATGTACTTCGGCGGGGTGACGCTCGCGGCTCGCGCGCCCTCCGGAGCGCTGGCCGCCGCCGCAGACCCGCGCCGCGCGGGCCGCGTCGCGATCGGCTGAGCCGGCCGCGCGGAGGCGCCGACCGCCGTCTCGTTTTCCGAGACGGCGTGCCCGCGATCCGGACACCGAAGCTAACCTGGCGGGATGTCGCAGGTGCTGCCGCCGACCTCGATCCGGCTCGCCGTCGTCCCGGGGGACGGCATCGGCCCGGAGGTGGTGGCCGAGGGCCTGAAGGTGCTGCGGGCCGCGGCCGAGCCCGAGGCGACGGTCGCCACCACCGAGTACGACCTCGGCGCGCGCCGCTGGCACGCCACCGGCGAGACGCTGCCGGACTCGGTGCTGGAGGAGATCCGCGGGCACGACGCGATCCTGCTGGGCGCGGTCGGCGACCCCGGCGTGCCCAGCGGCGTGCTCGAGCGCGGGCTCCTGCTCCGGCTGCGGTTCGAGCTGGACCACTACGTCAACCTGCGCCCCGCCCGGCTGTACCCCGGGGTGTCCTCCCCGCTGGCGGACCCGGGCGACGTGGACTTCGTCGTCGTGCGCGAGGGCACCGAGGGCCCGTACGTCGGCACCGGCGGCGCCGTCCGGACCGGCACACCGCAGGAGATCGCCACCGAGGTCAGCGTCAACACGGCCTTCGGCGTCGAGCGGGTGGTCCGGGACGCGTTCCGGCGTGCCGCCAACCGACCCCGCCGCCGGCTCACCCTGGTGCACAAGCACAACGTGCTGACGTTCGCGGGCCACCTGTGGCGCCGGACGGTCGACCGAGTGGGCGCGGAGTTCCCTGAGGTGAGTGTCGACTACCTCCACGTCGACGCCGCGACGATCTTCATGGTGACCGATCCGGCCCGGTTCGACGTGATCGTCACCGACAACCTGTTCGGCGACATCCTCACCGACCTGGCCGCGGCGATCGCGGGCGGGATCGGGCTGGCCGCCTCGGGCAACATCAACCCCGACCGCACCGCGCCGAGCATGTTCGAGCCCGTGCACGGCTCGGCGCCGGACATCGCCGGCCAGGGCAAGGCGGATCCCACCGCCACCGTGCTCTCGGTCGCGATGCTGCTGGAGCACCTCGGCCTGGACAAAGCCGCGAGCAGGGTCGAGCACGCGGTGGCCGCCGACCTCCTGGACCGGGGCCGAGTACCCCGGGCCACCGCGGAGATCGGTGCGGCGATCGCGGCGCGCGTCACGGCCTGACGGCAGGTCTGAGGCAGCACCCGACGTAGCTCTTCAGCAGGGCTGACGCAGCACCAGGTCGGAGCACCCGGCCCTCTCCGCGCTGGTACGGTCCCAAACAGACCCGGTGTCGCGGCGGGCACGCCGCGCCACCTCCGGCAGACCGATCCGCGCCGCCGGTGACCCCGCAAGGAGCGACCCCATGCAGTTCACCCAGCACCTCAGCCCGACACCCGTCCCGCCGGCCCGGCGGGAGGAGATCCTGGCGGCGCCCGGGTTCGGCGTGCACTTCACCGATCACATGGTGACCGCGCTCTGGACGCCGGGCGCCGGGTGGGCGGACGCCCGGCTCGAGCCGTACGGCCCGATCACGCTCGATCCTGCCGCCGCCGTGCTGCACTACGCCCAGGAGGTCTTCGAGGGGCTCAAGGCCTACCGGCACGCGGACGGGTCCGTGTGGGCGTTCCGGCCCGAGGTGAACGGCGAGCGGTTCGCCCGCTCCGCCCGCCGGCTGGCGCTGCCCGAGCTGAGCGTCGAGGACTTCCTCGCCTCGATCGAGCTGCTGGTGCGCACCGACGTCGAGTGGGTGCCCGGCGCCCCGGAGACCAGCCTCTACCTGCGGCCGTACCTGTTCGCCTCCGAGGCCTTCCTCGGGGTGCGCCCGGCGGCCGAGGTCCGATACATGCTGATCGCCTGCCCGGTCGGCCCCTACTTCGCCGGCGGGGTCCGGCCGGTCTCGATCTGGCTGTCCTCGGCGTACACCAGGGCCGCGCGCGGCGGCACCGGGGCGGCCAAATGCGGCGGCAACTACGCCGCCGGCCTGGCCGCCCAGCTGGAGGCGGCCGACCACGGCTGCGAGCAGGTCTGCTTCCTGGATGCGGTGGAGCGGCGCTGGGTCGAGGAGCTCGGCGGGATGAACCTGTTCTTCGTGCTCGCCGACGGGCGGCTGGTCACTCCCGAGCTGACCGGAACGATCCTCGAGGGCGTCACCCGCTCCTCGATCCTCGAGCTGGCCAAGGAGCAGGGGCTGGACGTCGAGGAGCGGCGGCTCGGGATCGAGGAGTGGCGGGAGGGCGTGGCCTCCGGGGCGATCGCCGAGGTCTTCGCCTGCGGCACCGCCGCGGTCGTGACGCCGGTCGGTCGCCTGGTCTGGGACGGCGGCGAGGTCGGCTCGGCGGACGCCGTCGGGGAGGTCACCGCCCGCATCCGGCAGGCCCTGGTCGACATCCAGTACGGCCGCGCCGAGGACACCCACTCCTGGATGCGCCGCCTCGCCTGACCGCCCTCGGCTTGCTCACCGGACGCCGGTTTGCTCGGTGGACGCCGCTGGCAAACGATTGCGGCCACTTCGGGGACGGCGGCGGGTGAGCAAAGCGGCGTCCGGTGAGCAAGTGGTCGGCGCGCGTCACGCGGATGGGGTGCGCGCGGCGGTCCGGGGATGTGGCACACTGGGCGGCGTCATGCGCACGGCCACGATCACCCAGGTGATCATTATCGGCAGGCGCGTCGGCACCGCCTGAGGACGACGTCCAGGCACCGCCGACGCGCAGACCCTTCGCATCCCGCGAGGGGTCTTTTTCGTGCGGCGGTCCGGACCCGGCAGACCGGAGAGCACTGATGAGCGACTTCCACGTCTACGACACCACGCTGCGCGACGGCGCGCAGCAGGAGGGCCTGTCCCTCTCGGTGCAGGACAAGCTGGCGATCGCGCGGCACCTGGACGATCTCGGCGTGGGGTTCATCGAGGGCGGGTGGCCGGGGGCGATCCCGAAGGACACCGAGTTCTTCCGCCGCGCGGCCGCGGACCTGCGGCTGAAGAACGCCACGCTCGCCGCGTTCGGCGCCACCCGCCGGCCCGGCGTCGCCGTGGCCGACGACCCGCTGGTCCGGGCTCTGGTCGACTCGCTCGCCCAGGTCGTGACGCTGGTGGCCAAGAGCGACGCCCGGCACGTGGAGCTGGCCCTGCGCACCACCCCGGCGGAGAACCTCGCGATGGTCCGGGACACCGTGGCGTTCCTCCGCGACGAGGGCCGGCGGGTGTTCCTGGACGCCGAGCACTTCTTCGACGGGTACCGGCTCGACCCCGCCTACGCGGTCGAGGTGGTGCGCGCCGCCATCGAGGCCGGGGCGGAGGTCGTGGCGCTGTGCGACACCAACGGCGGGATGCTGCCAGCCGAGGTGGCCGACGTCGTCCACACGGTGGGAGGGCTGACCGGCGCGCCGCTGGGCATCCACTGCCACAACGACACCGGCTGCGCGGTCGCGAACTCCCTGGCCGCGGTCGGCGCGGGGGCGATGCACGTCCAGGGGACGCTGAACGGCTACGGCGAGCGCACCGGGAACGCCGACCTGGTCGCCGTCGTGGCGAACCTGCACCTGAAACTCGGCCGCCGGGCGCTGCCCGACGGCAAGCTGGCCGAGGCGACCCGGATCGCCCACGCGGTCAGCGAGATCACGAATGTCCCGCCGTACTCCCGGCAGCCGTACGTCGGCGCGAGCGCCTTCGCCCACAAGGCGGGGCTGCACGCCAGTGCGATCAGGGTCGACCCCGACCTCTACCAGCACACCGACCCCACAACGGTCGGCAACGACATGCGGATGCTGGTCTCCGACATGGCCGGGCGCGCGTCGATCGAGCTCAAGGGAAGGGAGCTCGGCTTCGACCTGACCGGCGATCGGGACCTGGTCACCCGGGTCACCGACCGGGTCAAGGCCATGGAGGCGGCGGGCTACACGTTCGAGGCGGCGGACGCCTCGTTCGAACTGCTGCTGCACGAGGAGGTGAATGGAGCCCGGCCGGAGTACTTCGAGGTGGAGAGCTGGCGAGTGATCACCGAGTCCCGGCCGGGCGCGGAGGCCGTGTCCGAGGCGACGGTCAAGCTGCACGCCGGGTCGCAGCGGCTGGTTGCCACCGGCGAGGGCAACGGACCGGTGAACGCCCTGGACCACGCGCTCCGGCTGGCGCTGGCTCCGGTCTACCCGGAGCTGGAACGGCTGGAGCTGATCGACTTCAAGGTGCGCATCCTCGACTCCTCGCACGGCAGCGACGCGGTCACCAGGGTGCTGATCGAGACGACCGACGGCCACACCTCGTGGGAGACGGTCGGCGTGGGCCCCAACATCGTCGAGGCGTCCTGGCGGGCGCTGCGGGACGGGCTGGTCTACGGCCTGCTCCGGCAGGGGGTTCCCCGGCGCTGAGCCGGGCCCGTCACCCGCCGCCGGCCAGCAGGTCGTCGCAGACGTCGACCAGCCGGGTGCGCAGCGGCACGGCCCGTTCGGCGAACTCGCGTTGCGCACCGACGTACGCCGCCCGGCCCTCCGCGGTCTCGATCGGCACCGGGCGGTAGCCCAGGCGGGACAGGTCGTAGGGCGAGGCCCGCATGTCCAGCTCGCGGACGTCCCGGGCCAGCAGGAAGCAGGCCAGCAGGAGCTCGCTGGGCACCGCGGGCGCGAGCTTGTACGCCCACCTGTACAGGTCCATCGTCGCGTGCAGGCACCCCGGCTGCTCGTGGTCCAGCTGCTCGGCCCGGGTGGGCTGGACGGCGTTCAGGCCGCGCGCGGGCTCGGCGAAGAAGCGGAAGGCGTCGACGTGGGTGCACCGGATCCGGTGCCGCTCGACCACGGCGTCCGTTCCGGCCGGGCCGAGCCGCAGCGGCCAGCCCGCGTGCCGCACGCCCTCGGCGGGGAGCCGGTAGACCATCGCCCACTCATGCAGCCCGAAGCAGCTCAGCTGCGCCGGGCGGGATGCGGTGGCGGTCAGCAGCGTGCGGACCCACCGCACGAGGGGTGCGCGCCGGGCGAGGTAGCCGTCGACGTCGAGGACGACACCGGGCCCGCTGCCCGTCGTCACCGGCACGTGGTGCGGCCACTCCAGCCGCCGGTCGGCTGCGTCCCCGAGCAGGACCGTCCCGGGGTGGGGGTGCCAGCGGCGCAGCTTGGCCGGGGAGAAGGAGTAGTAGCTGAACAGGAAGTCCTCGACAGGATGCTTCTCGCCGCGGGAGGACCGGGTCAGGTGGCCGGCCACCAGGCGGTCCACCACCGCGTGATGGGCGCGCTCGAGGTCGAGCCAGACCGCCGGCTCCAGGCACGCCGTACTCGCGCGCGTCCCTGCCATCACCCTCGCTCCCCGCTGGCCGCGACCCTCGGCACGACGGTAACCGTCCCGGACGCCAGGGGTAGGTTCGGGCCGTGCGCATCGCCAGGTTCGTGCGGCTCGACGCCTCGGGGACGGCGGCCGGTCAGAGCCCGCGGTACGGGCTCATCGAGGGCGATCCGGGTGATGAGGCGCTCGCGGTGATGACCGGAGACCCGCTGTACCCTCCGGTCCAGGTCACCGGCGAGCGGATCCCGCTCGCAGACGTCCGCCTGCTCGCGCCGGTGATCCCGCGCAGCAAGGTGATCGGCATCGGCCGCAACTACGCCGACCACGCCGCGGAGCTGGGCAACGAGCCGCCGCCGGAACCTCTGATCTTTCTCAAGCCGAACACCTCGGTGATCGGGCCGGACGACCCGGTGCTCCGCCCGCGGGTCTCCTCGCAGGTGGACTACGAGGGGGAGCTGGCGGTCGTCATCGGCCGGCTGTGCAAGGACGTCCCGCGGGAGCGGGTCGACGCGGTCGTGCTCGGCTACACCTGCGGCAACGACGTCACCGCGCGGGACCTGCAGCGCCGGGACGGGCAGTGGGCGCGGGCGAAGGGGTTCGACTCGTTCTGCCCGCTGGGTCCCTGGATCGTGACCGACCTCGACGTCTCCGACCTTCGGGTGACCACCCGGCTGGACGGCGTCACCGTGCAGGACGCGCGCACGTCCGACCTGCTGTTCGACGTCCCGACGCTGGTCGTGCACGCCTCGGCGGCCTTCACGCTGCTGCCGGGGGACGTCATCCTCACCGGCACGCCGGCCGGGGTCGGTCCGATGGTCGCGGGCCAGCGGGTCGAGGTGGAGATCGAGGGGATCGGCGTGCTGGCCAACCCCGTGGCCGACCGCGGCTGAGGCGGACCCGCGGCGTCAGGACCCGGCGTAGGTCCTGGCGACCACGACCGGCGAGTGCACCCGCTCCGGGCGGACCCCCGTCCCGATGAACCACCCGGTCAGGTGCGCCAGCAGGGGGAGGCGGCGCAGCAGGCGCAGCGGCAGCGGCAGGCTCGTGTCTTGCCGCTCGACCACCCAGGGGGTGAGCAGCCGGTCGTGCGCCGCGGCCTGGAGGCGCTGGGTCAGCTCGGTCGGCAGCCGGCGCCTCTGCTGCAGCCGGGGAAGCAGCGGGTCGACGTCCTCACCGGCGCGCAACGGATCGGCGATCAGGTTGGCGGTGGCGACGGCGTCCTGCACGGCGAGGTTGATCCCGACGCCGGCGACCGGCGACATCGCGTGCGCGCTGTCCCCGATGCACAGCAGCCCGGGCAGCCACCAGCGCCGCAACCGGTCGAGCCGGACGTCGAGGACCCGGACATCGCTCGCGCGCAGGGCTCCTGCGCGACCGGCGAACGCCGGCAGGGCGGTGCCGAACCGGCGGCGCAGCGGCTCCGCGTCGCCGTCGAGGAGCTCAGCCGCACCGCCCTTGGGGACGACGAACGCGCACTGCCAGTACCCCTCGCGCTGGATCATCACGGCGAGCGTGCCGACCGACAGCCGCAGCAGGGAGCTGTCCGGGTCTCCCGCGGCCAGGGGCAACCGGAACCACAGGACGTCGATCGGGGCGCCGAGGGTCTGCAGCGGCAGCCCGGCCCGCTCGCGCAGCACGGAGCCGCGACCGTCCGCGGCGATCGTCAGCCGCGCACGGACCTCCACCTCCCCGCCCTCCTGCCGGACCCGGACGCCGCGCACCCGCTCGCCGTCCCGTAGCAGGTCGATGACCTCCGCGTTCCGCCGGAGCTCGAAGCCCGGCCAGCGCGCGGCCTCCCGGGCGAGCAACTCCAGCAGGTCCCACTGCGGGACGAAGGCGATGTGCCGGTGCCCGGGCAGCCAGGTGAAGTCGGCGAGCGCGAAACCGCCGTCGTCGAGCTCCATCCGGAGGCGCCGTTCGACGTGATGCGGCAGCCCGGCGAAGGCCTCGCCCAGGCCGAGGTCGTCCAGCACCCGCAACGTCGAGGTGTGCACGGTGTCGCCGCGGAAGTCGCGCAGGAAGTCGGCGTGCTTCTCGCAGACGAGCACGCGGCACCCGGCCCTCGCCAGCAGCAGCCCGGCCATCAACCCGGCCGGCCCGCCGCCTGCGACCACGCAGTCGTAGCCGGCGTCGCTCATCGTGGCATCCTCCCGCCCTGGCTCCGGGCCGCGCGAGTGAGACCTTCCCCGGGCGTCAGCCGCGGCAGGGCCCGGTGACGTCGCACTCGACGCAGAGGAAGCCCACGGTGTCACGCCGTGGGCCTCGAGCAAGCCGTCAGGTGAGGCCGGAGGTGACCAGCCTGCCCGCGTGCTCGGTGAGCCACACCTCGAAGTCACGCAGGGGCATCGGGCGGGCCAGGAAGTAGCCCTGGATGAGGTCGCAGCCCATGGCCGCGAGGTCCTCGCACGTGGCGGCGTCCTCGACACCCTCGGCCACCACGCTCAGGCCGAGGTTGGCCGCGAGGTCGACGATCGAGCGGACGATGGTGGCGTCGTCCTGCTGCTGGCGCATCGTCATCACGAAGCTCTTGTCCACCTTGACCTCCTGCACGGGGAGCTGGCGCAGGTAGGACAGCGAGGAGTACCCGGTACCGAAGTCATCGATCGAGAGGCGGATGCCGAGGGCGTGAAGGCGTTCCAGCACCTCGGTGACCCGGACCGGGTCGCTGATCACGGAACTCTCGGTGATCTCCAAGGTCAGCGCCTGTGCGGGCACCCGGTGGATGGCCAGCAGGCGCTCCACCGACTCGATCAGGTCGGCCTCCAGGCTGCGGGCGGACAGGTTGACCGCCACCGACAGCGTTCGCCCGGACCTCAGCCACAGGCCGCACGCGGCCACGGCCTGCTCGAGGACGGCGATGGTGAGCGGCCGGATCAGCCCGCTTCGTTCGGCGAGCGGGATGAACTCGTCCGGGAACAGCAGTCCGTGCCGCGGGTGCCGCCAGCGGACCAGCGCCTCCACTCCGATGATCTCGCCACGGCGCAGCGACGCCTGCGGCTGGACGTGCACCTCGAGGTCGCCGTCCTGGATGCCCTGCCGCAGCTCGCCGACCAGAGCCAGCCGCTCCGGGTCGCTGTCGCCGTCCATCCCCGGTTCGTAGACCAGCAGGCCCACGCCCGTGTGCTTGGCCTGGTACATGGCGGCGTTGACGTGCTTGAACAGCGCGGCACCGTCCCGCCCGTGCTCGGGAGCCAGGCAGACGCCGAGCGAGATGCCGATTCCGACGTCGATCCCGTCGATGCGCACCGGGCGCTCCAGGGTGGCCTGCAGCCGCAGCGCCGCCTCGCGGGCCGCGTCGGGCTCGCTCACGCCGACGAGGAGGAGGGCGAACTCGTCACCGCCGAGCCGGGCGGCGATGCTCAGCCGGTCGTCGGCGTGCCCGGCGTCCATCTCCTCCTGCACCTGGGCGGCGATCCGGACGGCGATCTCGCGCAGGACCTGGTCACCCGGCCCCGGTCCCAGGGTGTCGTTCACCTGCTTGAACCCGACCAGATCCACGACCATCAGCGCGAGGCCGGGGGTCCCGCCGGCGCGCACCTCGCCCAACGCCTCGGTCAGTGCCCGGGTGAGCATCGAACGGTTCGGAAGCCCGGTCAGCGCGTCGTGCAGCGCGTCGTGCTTCAGCCGGTCGACCAGCTGGCCGTTCTGCATGGCCATCCCGGCGTGGTTGGCGACGGTCTCCAGCAGCTGCAGGTCGTCGGCGTCGAAGGTGCGCACCTCGCCCAACCGGTTGCCGACCAGGATGGTCCCGACGATGCCGGCCTCACCGCGCAGCGGTGCCAGCACCGCGTCCCGCAGCTCGCCCGAGGCCAGGAAGGCCCGCAGGCCGGGATCGCGGATGCCGCGGGGGACCAGCAGCGAGGAGCCCCCCTCGACCACGCGGTTCCAGACCGGGTCCGCGGCCTCGGGCTCGGACAGCCGCACCCGACGCAGCTGCCCGGCGGCATCGCTGTCGACGCGGACCGGCGACTGGCCAGGCTGGGAGGAGACGAAGACCACCTCGGCGTGCTCGGCGCGCAGCACCTCCCGGGCGTGACGGAGCACCTCGCGCAGGATCTGGTCCACCTGCGGGGTGCTGCTGACCACGTTGCTGAAGCGGTAGAGCCGCTCCAGGCTCAGGTGCCGCTCGGACAGCCCGCTGTACGCGCGGTATCCGAGCAGCAGCAGCGAGAGGCTGGCGGCCAGCGGGATCGCGGCCAGCGGGTCGCCGTCCAGCGCATGGACGGCGACCAGTGCGACGCAGGTCACGCCGGCCGAGGTCAGGATCCCCCGGGCGGGCTCGGTGACGAAGTCCCGCCGCCGGGGCTGCCCGTCGACCACCGCGATCACCGCGGTCACCGCGATCGCGGACACCACCCCGGCGACGGAGGTGGCCACCAGCGCGGCCAGCCAGCCCCTGGGGTCGACCTGCGCGTCGCTGCCACGGACCGCGTGGAAGACCAGCTCGAGCAGGACCGACTCGGCCAGGTAGAGCGAGCAGTTGAACAGCGCCTTGACCGGGGGCTGGCGCCGCCAGCCGATGAAGATCAGCGCGCACCCGGCCGTCCGTCCCAGGACGAACGCCGCGGGTCCGGCCAGGAACAGCCCCACGACCGAGGCGAGCTCGCCCAGGGAGATCGCATGGGCCTCGCGGCGCACCTGGAGGTGGAGCACCACGAGTTCGCAGACCAGGGCGGTGGCGGCCATGCCCCACCAGGACAGCCACGTCGTGTCCGGCGGCGGCTGGGTCCGGGCCAGGGGGAGCGACCAGAGCAGGGCGGCGGCCGCGAGCAGCACGCCGCTGAGCGCGACGATGCGCGGCGCCGGGGCGGCAAGGGCCCGGCGCAGGACGCCGTCTACCCGGTCCTGCCCCACTTGTGGGGTATCGGCAGGCGGGGGCCCCAGGGAAAGCTCCCGGAGGTGATGGGTCGCCGGCAACCTGGCTGCTCAGCTCCAGGACCCGCTCGACCACGTGCTGTCGGCCCAGCTGCGACCGGTCCAGGTAATGTCCAGCCAGCTCCGGCCGTCCCAGCCGTTCCCCGCCCAGGACCGGGAGGCCCAACTGCGTCCCGTCCACGGGACCCCGCTCCAGGCTGTCCCCAGCCAGGGCGCGGCCGCCCAGTTCGCGGCGGTGGTCCAGTCGGCGCCGGTCCACTGGCTGCCGTTCCAGTTCCCACCCGACCAGGTCGTGCCGGCCAGCGCGGCCGGAGCCCAGGTCGATCCGTCCCAGGCGCGCCCGAAGATGTCCTTTTCGCCGGACAGCGTGACGCCGCCGTCAACGACGTGGGAGGAGCCGCGGGCAAGCTCCAGCGACCCGGTGCCCGTCCCGTAGGACGGCCTGGGCAGCGACAGTGCGGCTATCCCGGCCGCCGAGACACCCTGGGCCGCGCCCACGCTGACGATCCCTTCGCCCTCGCTCCTCCAGGTCACCATCTTGGGCAACGGCGTGGCTGTGCTGGTCAGGAGCGCCTTGACCTGATCCGGGGTCAGCGTCGGGTACTTCTGCAGCAGCAGCGCGGCGGCACCGGACACCACGGCCGTGGCCTGCGACGTCCCGCTGCCGCGGAAGAACCGCTGGCCCACCTGGGCGCTGGGATAGGCCTGGTCGATCAGGCTGTTGGGCACGCGCAGGCCCAGCACGTGCGTCCCTGGCGCGACGAGGTCGACGTTGCGGCGGGTCGTCCCCCGGTTGGAGAACGCAGGGATGATGTCGTCGGCGAGGCTGAGCGTCCCCATCGGGTCCTCGGCGCCGACCGCCAGGAGGTTGGGGTCGAACGCGGGGTCGGCGAGTTCTGTCCTTGTGGTGCCGTCGTTCCCGGCGGCCGCGACCACGACGATGCCCCTGCGCCAGGCGACCTCGGCCGCGTAGGCAAGCGGATCCAGCTGGTACCCCTGGACGCCGCTCCCGCCGCTGGAACCGCCGTACGAACCGCCGTACGAACCGCCGCTCGAACCGCCGCTCGAACCGCCGTACGAACCGCCGCTGGAACCGCCGTACGAACCGCCGCTCCAACCGCTCGAACCGCCGTATGAACCGCCACTGGAACCGCCGTACGAGCCGCCGCTCGTTTGACCCCCCAACTGGGAGTCGGGGTCGGCGTCGGTGCCGTAGGAGAGGTTCAGTACCCGGATGTTCAGCCCGGACGTATGCGCATGCTCAGTCACCCAGTTGATCGCGGCGATCACCTGGGAGACGTCCGCCGAGCCGTCGCTGGCCCCGACCTTGAGGCTGATCACCCGGGCATCGGGCGCCACGCCGTTGAACGACGAGGTGGAGAGGTAGCTGGACGGCGCACCGGCGGTGTCCCGGCCGGCGATGATGCTCGCCATGTGAGTGCCATGGCCGTAGGTGTCCTTGTAGCGAACGTCGACGTGCTGGGAGTCGAACGACAGGTCCGGCCCGTTGATGACGTTCCCGCTGGTCAGCCCGGGGACCGGGGCCACCCCGGTGTCGATCAGGGCGACGTCCACCCCCTTCCCGGTGAACCCGGCGGCCCACGCGGCCTGGGCTCCGATCAGCTGGGTGACGTCGTACTGGGAGCCGGTGTCGGCCACGGCGTCGTAGCCGAGGCTCGGATCGATCGACTGGACCCGCCCCGCCACATCGGGCGTGACGGCCACCGCGCCAGGAAGCGCGCGTACCCGGGCCTCGGCCCCGGCGGGGAGGGTGGCGGCGAACCCGTCGATGATGGGCAGCCGTAGCCGTACGTGGCCGCCAAGCGCGGTGACGGCAGCCTCCAGGCCGGCGACGGAGCCTGGCATGGCGCGAACGATCACCCGCATGGTCGCGTCGTTCCGCGGCACACCCGTCGTGGCGGTGGGGGCCGCCGGCCCGAGCAAGGCAGCCAGCATCGCCGCGAGCACCGTGACCAGCATCGCCAAGGCCGCCGGCCTCGCCGCGACCGCGCCCGTGGCCATGCCCCCTGTAGATCGCAACGCCAGCTCCATCGGTAATTAATGAGTTACGTTCTGTAGTTGTCCTTGAGCAGGATCGGGCATGCGCCGAGTGGTGTTCGACGGCCGAACGGGTGGTCCCGCTCGCCTTTCCGCACGGAACGTCACCGGGGGCGCCGGCAGACGACCGGCCCACCGAGATCCCTTCCCGCCGTCGCGGGCTCGTTACGCTGGGCGCACCATGGCCGAGCTCGTGCTGCATCGACGGCCGCTCGGACCGCCCACTGCCCGGTCCGAAGGGGTCCGGGTCCGGTTTTGCCCATCGCCGTCCGGGCGGCCGCACATCGGGCTGATCAGGACGGCCCTGTTCAACTGGGCCTATGCCCGGCACACGGGGGGAGTCCTGGTCTTCCGGCTCGAGGACGCCGACGGCGGCGAGGCGGGTGAGGCCGGCTACCGGCAGCTGCTGGAGGCGCTGGGCTGGCTGGGCCTGGACTGGGACGAGGGAATGGAGGTCGGCGGCCCGCACCCCCCGTACCGGCAGAGCCAGCGCCGACCGATACACCGGGAGGTGCTCGAACGGCTCGCCGCGGCGGGCCACGTCTACGAGTCCTTCTCCACCGCCGACGAGGTACGGGCCCGGCACCTGGCGGCCGGGCGGGATCCGTCGCTGGGCTACGACAACGCCGACCGGCCGCAGAGCGGTCAGCGCCCTGCCGATCTGCGCGGCGAGGGCCGGCTGCCGGTGCTGCGGTTCCGGATGCCGGAGGAAGACATCGCCTTCTGCGACCTCGTGCGTGGGCGGATGACGCTGCGGGCCGGCAGCGTGCCTGACTTCGTCGTCGCCGGGCAGGACGGCGTCCCGCTGTTCGCGCTGGCCAACCCGGTGGACGACGCACTGATGGGGATCACCCACGTGCTGCGCGGTGAGGACCTGCTCCCGACGACGCTGCGGCAGATCCCGGTCTGGCGGGCGCTGGTCGACCTCGGCGTGGCGGCCGAGATGCCGCAGTTCGGTCACCTGCCGCTGCTGCGGGGGGCGGGCAACCGCGCGCTGTCCGGCCGGGACCCGGAAGCCGACGTGCTGCACCACCGCGAGTGCGGGTTCCTCCCCGAGGGCCTGCTGAACTACCTCGCGCTCCGAGGCTGGGCGCCGTCGGACGGCCGCGAGATCTTCACGATCTCCGAGCTGGCGGAGACCTTCGACCTGCGCGGCCTCCTCGCCCACCCGGTCGGATTCGACCCGGCGGAGGCGGAGGCGGTCAATGCCGAGCACCTCCGCAGGCTGTCGGCGGAGGAGTTCCGTGACCGGCTGCACTCGTACCTGCGATCCGCCGGCCTGCTGCCCGCGGATCCGACTCCGCGCCAGCTCGCCGCCCTGGACGCCGCGGCGCCGCTCGTGCAGGGTCGTGTCCGGCTGCTCGCCCAGGCGGTCCCGCTGCTCAGGTCCGCGTTCGTGGTGGACACCGACGTGGGGATCGAGGGGGGCTCGCCGGCCGCTGCCGACGGATGATTTGGGCGGCGCGGCGGCTCGCCGGTACCATCACGGTTCGGGTGCCGCCCGGCTCGGCGCGGGTACCCCCATGGGGTATGGTGTAATTGGCAGCACGCCGGATTCTGGTTCCGTCAGTCTAGGTTCGAGTCCTGGTACCCCAGCGCTGTGCTCGCCGCGACGCGGCGAGCACAGCATCGACTTGCGGATTCGGTGCGACGTCGCTGGACCCGCTACCATCATGCGGTCCGGGATCCGACCGGCCACCGGTGATCGGACCGCATCGGACAGCACGGCCCCGTTGTGTAGTGGCCTAGCACGCCGCCCTCTCAAGGCGGTAGCGCGGGTTCGAATCCCGTCGGGGCTACCAGCTCACCCGCTCGCTCTCCTTCCGCACCCCCCGGCGCTCCCACAGGATCGCGTTGAATTCCGCGGCGGCCACGACCAGCAGACCCAGCAGCGACAGGGCGGCCAGCACCACCAGGGCCACGCCGAGCGACCCGTAGGCCGCCGCCGCCCGCGCCGTCCTGGGAACGAAGTAGTAGACGACCGCGACGTGAAAGGCCTGTAGGCCGACGGCGAACAGCAGAGCCCCGGGCATGTGGGCTCTCAGCGGGATCCCGGGATGGGGCAGCGCCCGGGCCCCCGCCAGCGCCAGGGCGAAGTAGACGCACGCAGCGGCCAGCGTGGCCACCAGACCCCATGCACGCGATTCGTGCCGGGCGGTGGCCGCGGCCCCGGTGGTGAGGATCAGAACGAGGACGCCGGCGATCAGACCGAGTATGAGCAGGGGACTCCGCCCGCGCGGAGGTGGCACGTGCCACGCCAGCGCGTGCACCCGTTGCAGCACGGTCACCACCCCGGACGCCGCGAACACGCTGGCGGATACGCCGAAGGCCAGGGCCAACCACCGGCCCTGGTCCGAGGCTCGCACCGCCTGATCGACGGAGCCGGCGATCAGGCTGGTCAGTCCGGCCTGGCGGGCGAGCATCGCCGGTGTCCCCGGAGAGGCGGCTCGGAGGAAGTCCAACCCGGCGATCAGCACGTACGCGAGCGGCAGCATCAACAGGAACAGCCGGAAGGCGAGCGCCGAGGCCAGCAGTCCGATCGCGACCGGCCGGTTGCGTTCCGCGAAGCGCATCCCGACGTCGACCGGCGCGTATCGCCTCCGGTAGGCCTCCAGCCTCGTCCGTACCTCTGTTACGAGCGCCCCGAGTCGCTCCAGCCAGGAGAACGACGGCTGGTCGCCGGAACGGCGTCGACGCATTCCGCCATCCTGCGCACGGCACCAGCGCGCTCGACACACCCGGGTCGGGTGAATCTGCCCACTTCACCGACACGCTGCCGGGATCGCCTCCGCCGCAGGTGATCCACTCACCGTGCGACGCCCCGGGCGACCGCTGGTTACAGAGCGGCTTCCTTGTTGTACGAGGCCAGTGCCCAGATCACGAACACGTCCAGCGCGATGATCAGCAGCGACCACAACGGGTAGTACGGGATGAACATGAAGTTCGCGATCGCGCTGATCGACGCGAGGATGATCCCGACCGCCCGGGCCCAGGTCTGCCCCGACAGCAGCGCGAAGCCGGCGATGAAGATGACCACACCCAGGATCAGGTGGATCCATCCCCACGCGGTCACGTCGATGTTGTAGAGGTAGTTGCGGGTGGCCACGTAGAAGCTGTCCTTGAAGATGGCCACCAGACCGTTCAGCGCCTGGAAGATGCCAACCATGATCATCATCGTCGCGGCGAAGATGGCGCCGCCAACGGCCCAGCCGCTGGTCTCCCGTCGGGCTGCCGCCCGGTAGCCCGACATCTGATCAGACATCTGATGGACCTCCTCGAAGTCCTGTCTCGTCTCGCGTGACGCTCCGGTGCGCTCTTGCGCCCAGGCCTTCTCCACCGGCGGCACCGGTGAAGACGGCTGAACGCTCTCACCGGAGGGGGTGAGACGGCATCACCCGGTCAGGATGAGATCCGAGCGGCGCGATGGCCTGGGCGCAAGAGCGGGGCGGGCCGGTCATTCCGGGCAGGTAGGATCGCTCACCCGGTCGCCTGACGGGCCTACCGGAGCTCACCAAGGGGCGGCGACGCCAGTCGGGAGGAGCAGCCATGGCGGTACCCCCATACCTCGGCGGGGAGAGCGGGGACGGCGGTCGGCCGGTCGTGCGCGTGGACGCCGTCCGGCTGTGGACAGGCGGGCTGGCCACGGCGGTCGTGGCCGCGCTCGTGGCGGTGGCAGGCATCCTGATCGCGAGGGGGCTGTTCGACGTCCCGGTCCTCGCCCCGACGACCAAAGGTGCGCTGGGCGACGCGGACACCGCCCGGCTGGCGCTGCTCAGCGCCGTCGGCGCGCTGGTGGCCACCGGGCTCATGCACCTGCTGCTGCTGTCCACCCCACGGCCGTTCCAGTTCTTCGGCTGGATCGTGACGCTGGCCACGGTCATCGCGATGCTGCTGCCGTTCATGACGGGCGCGGAGATGGACGCCAAGCTCGCCACCGCCGTCATCTACCTGGCGATCGGGGCGGCGATCGGGAGCCTGGTCTCCGGGGTCGCACACAGCGCGCTGCACGTCACCACGCCGCGCCCGCCAGGCCCCGAGGCGGGCCCGAGTTACGGCGGGGGTTACGGCGGGCGGTGACCGGCAGGCGCGCTGCCCTGCCCCGCGTTCGGTCGGCGGGTCCCCCCACCGGTGACACCCGCTTCCCGCAACACCTCCTCCGCCGCGGCGGGCCGGCCCGCGCCGGCCAGGGCCTCGGCCAGGGCGAGGTGGAGCTCGCGGCGGCGGCTGTCGTCGCAGACCGTGCGATCGAGGCGGGCGAGCGCCTGCCGGTAGCTGTCGGCGGAGTCCTCGTAGCGCAGCTCGGCCAGCGCCGCGTCACCCGCCCGACGCGCGTAGTCGACGGCTTTCCCGGCGTCGGTCGGCTCCGATCCGAGCGCGAAGTGGTCGGCCAGCTCCCGGAGCCGCGAGGAGCCGCCGGGGGCGGCCTCGATCGCCGTGCCGACCCGATGGTGCAGCAGGGACCTCCTGCCCGCCGGCACGCCGGCGTACACGGCGTCGTGCACGATCGGGTGCCGGAAGACGTACCGACCGGGCACGCCCGGGCACTCGTCCAGCAGGCCCGCCCGGGTCGCGGCATCGAGTGCGGCGACCACCTCGGCGTGACGGATGTCCACGACCCCCGCGAGCACGGCGACGTCCACCTCGTCGCCCACGACGGCTGCGGCCTCGACCAGCTCGCCGGCCCGTCCGGGCAGCCGGGCCAGTCGATGCCCCACGACCAGGCGTACGGACGGCGGGACCTCGTCGTCGGCGACCCCGGCGGCCGGCGGGGCGGGATCCGCTCCGGCCGGCTCCCCGGTCTCGGTCAGGTGCCGCAGCAGTTCGCCGACCAGGAAGGGGTTCCCGCCGGTGCGGCGGTGCAGCACGCCCGCGCTGAGGTCCCGACCCGTGCCCGACCGCCGACCGGCGGCTGAGTCGATCAGCAGGTCGACCATCGCGGCCACCTCGCTCACCTGCAGGCTCGCAAGCGGGATGTCGGCCACCCAGGGTGCTCGCGACAGGTCCGCCAGGGCGGCTCCGACGCCCGGGCTGAGCTCCTCATCGGTGCGGCAGGTGACCAGAAGCAGCAGCCCGGCCGGCGCAGGGGCGCGGGCGAGATGGCGGACCAGTTCGAGGCTCGGGTCGTCGGCCCACTGCACGTCCTCCAGTACCAGCACCACAGCTGCTCCTGCGGCAATGGCCCGCAACAGGTCGACGAACGTCTCGGACAGCAGGTAGCGCTGGTCTCCGGGCCCGGAGCCCGGGTCAGGGGACCCCTCGACCCGCCAGGCCAGCTCCGGCCACCGCCGGATCCATGGCCCACCTCGATCGACCAGCTCCTCCAGCTGCTCCGGCGTGCGGGTGGCCAGGTGGTGACCGATGGCCTGGCGCAAGGGCAGGTAGGCGACTCGCAGGTGCTCCTCGCAGCTGCCCGACAGCACGACGGCACCGTCCCCCACCGCCTCCGCTGTCACCTCGGCCACCAGCCGGCTCTTGCCGATGCCGGCTTCCCCCATGATCAGCGCGCCGCGGCGCCGGCCGGCTCGGGCGCCCTCCCACGCGGTTCGCAGGTGGCCGATCTCGGTGGCGCGCCCGACGAACAGGTCGCTTTGCCGCGCTTGGGGCTCCCGGCCGCCCGGGGGTGGCTCGTCGGACGGCTCGGCGCGCAGCACATCGAGGTAGGCGACCTCGAGCTCGGGGGAGGGGTCGATGCCCAACTCCTCCGCCAGCAACCGGCGGCAGCGCTCGAACGCGCGCAGGGCTTCGCCCCGGTCACCGGCGGCGGCCAGGGCGCGCACCAGTCGCAGGTGTGCCGACTCGCGGAACGGCTCCAGCTGCACGAGCTCCCGGGCAGATTCCACCGCGAGAGCGCCGTGTTGCGCGCCCAGATGGGCGTCGGCGAGCACCTCCAGGCTGCGCACGAGCGTCTCGTGCAGGAGCGCACGGCGGCGCTCGATCCACGCGCTGTCCAGCCCGGGCAGCAGCGTGGACCGGGCGATGGCCCGGGCCGATCGGGCCGCGGCCACAGCGCCCGGCATGTCGCGCGCGTCCAGCGCCTCCGTGGCGGCCTCGGCGTACCGGGCGGCCAGCTCGATGTCCACGGCCGTGTCGTCGGGGAGGTTGAGCTGGTAGCAGCCGGAGGAGGCGGTGAGGAGTTCGGCGGCGGGCAGTCCGAGGGAGCCCAGGAAGCTCCGCACGCTGCTGACCGCTCCGCGAAGGGCGGTCCGCCACGTCCGTGGCGGCGAGGCATCCCAGATCGCCTCGGCCAGCTCCTCGATCGGTACCGGCCGGTGACGTTCGGTGACGAGGTAGGCGAGGACCACGCGTCCCTGCCGGCCGGCCAGGCGGGTTCCGTCGAGCGATGTCCCGTCCGAGGTAACTCGGAGTTGACCCGCCAGGGCGACTTGAAGCGACATGCTCCCGCCGATCATTACAAAGTGCTTACGCCACCCTCATACAGTCTTCATCGCTGGTCAAGGGACAACCGACACAGAGCCACGGGTAGCAGCCGCCTGGACCACGCGGTCGCGTGACCGGCCGGTGTGCTCGGATGGAGCCGGGTTTGGGCCTACCTGGTGTTCCGCCCCGCCCGTCAGGCGGCGGCGCGCTGCTGGTCACGAAGTTGGCGGTGCCGCAGCTCTCCCGCAGCCCGGTGATCCGGCCGCGGCTGCTCACCATGCTGGACCAGGCAGCACGGCGGCCCCTCACCCTGCTGGCCGCGCCCGCCGGATCCGGCAAGACCGTTCTGCTCGCCTCCTGGCTCGCCGGCGGACAGCCGCCCGGTCCCGTGGCCTGGGTGACGCTGGACGCCCAGGATGACGCGACCAGGCTCTGGACCCACGTGCTGGCCGCGCTGCGGCAGAGCGGCGCCACGATCGACGACACCGCCCTGGCCGGTGCGGCCGCGCCGGTCAGTACGGGCGACTACGGCTTCCTGGTGCAGCTCGTCAACGGGCTGGCCACGTTCACCACCCCGGTCGTCATCGTGCTCGACGACCTGCACGAGGTCCGGAACCCGGCCGTCATGGGCCAGCTGCGGTTCCTCATGCAGCACGCGCCGCCGCAACTTCGACTGGTTCTGGCCACCCGGGCGGATCCCCAGCTCCCACTGCACCGGCTGCGGGTGACCGGGGAGATCGCCGAGATCAGGGCCGCGGATCTGGCGTTCACCCTGGCCGAGGCCGAGCAGTTCCTCGACGACGCCGAGGTGCGCCTGACCGCGGCTGACCTCGAGTCGCTGTGGGCCTGCACCGAGGGCTGGGCCGCCGGGCTGCGGCTGGCGGCCCAGTCGCTTCGCCGCCACCCCGAGCCGGAACGGTTCGTGGCCGAGTTCACCGGCGAGAACTGGGCCGTGGCCGGGTACCTGGCCGAGGAGGTGCTCACCCGCCAGACACCGGACGCGCGGCAGTTCATGCTGTCCACCAGCGTGGCGGACCGGCTGTGCGGCGGCCTCGCGGACGCGCTCGTGGGCCGCACCGGCAGCGCCGCGGTGCTCGCTCGACTGGCCAGCGAGCACGCCTTCCTGACCGCTCTTGGCCCGCAGCACGACTGGTACGCCTACCATCCGCTGTTCGCCCAGCTGCTCCGCGCCGAGCTGCAGCGCAAGCAGCCCGGGCGGGTGGCCGAGCTGCACCGCCGCGCCGCGACCTGGTACGGCGTTCAGGGCATGGCCGCGGAGGCGTTCCACCACGCGCTGCTCGCGGCCGATACCGGGCTGGCCGCCGAGCTGCTCACCGTCCACTGGTTCACGATGCTCGCCGACGGCCGCGTGTCCGCGCTGGTCGACCTGCTCGGGCAGCTGCCCGCGGCGCACCTGAGGGCGGACCCCGAACTGTCCGTCGTCGCGGCAATCGGCCAGCTCGCGCTGGGGGCACCGGAGCAGGCGGACGACTGGCTGTCCCGCGCCGACGAGGCTGCGGGCCCGGTGCCTGCCGGGGGTGACCGGTTCATGGCCGCCCGGACCATCGCGCGGCTGTACCGGGCACGGCTGCACGGTGACCTGGTGTCGGCGAGCGCGTCCGCGGAGGAGCTGCTGGCGCTCCCGTCCGAGCCGGGCGGACTGCAGCTCGCCGACGGTCCGACCCGCCGCAGCCTCGCCCTGGCGAACCTCGGGGCGGCGGAGCTGTGGAACGGCCGGTTCGCCGTGGCGGCCACCCAGCTGAGAGCGGCGCGGGTGGACGCCGAGCGGAGCGGCCGGGACGACGTCGTGCTGGACACCACGGGACACCTCGCCGTGCTCGAGATGCTGAGCGGTCGCCTCACCCGCGCCGTCGAGCTGGCCGGCGCCACCCGTGACCGCGCCGTCCGGGCCGGCTGGCCGGCGAGTCCGGCGCAGGCATGTGCCGAGCTGGCGCTCGCCGGCGTCCTGTACCACCGGAACGATCTCGATAACGCGGCTCAGGCGGTCGAACGCGCGACCGGGATGACGAGCGCGCGGAGCGATCGGACGGTGGCGCTGGCCGCGGCGCTGGTGGAGGCGTGGCTCCTGGTCTGCCTGGGTCACGAGGACGCCGCCGACGGCCTGGGCAGCCTCCGGGCCGCGCTGCGCGAGCTGGGCAGGCCGCAGGCGAGCCTCCTCGACGGAGCGGCCCGGCGGCTGGAGGCGAGGCTCCTGGTGGCCGCCGGTGAGCCGGAGGCGGCTCTGGAGATCTTCGAGCGTCGCCGAGTGGGACGGCCGACCGCCGAGGACGCGGTGATGCTGGCCCGCCTGCGCCTGGTCAACGGCGATCCCGTCGGTGCCGCCCGGATCCGCCTTCGCGAGCTCGGCGACGAGGCCGCCGAGCTCCGGCTCCCTGCGCGGATCGAGGCATGGCTGCTGGACGCCATGATCTCGTCGGAACTGGCCGAGCACGACCGAGCCGGTCACTCGCTGGAGCGCGCAATCGAACTCGCCGCCCCCGAGGGATTCCGCCGGGTGTTCGTCGAGGCCGGGGACCCGGCCCGGGTGCTGCTCGCCCGCCATCTCGAGGAGGGCGCGGCCCAGCCGGGGGTGGCGGAGCTGCTCGAGACGCTCGGCCGGTCGGTCGTCGCGGCCTCGGGTGCGGACGGGCCGGTCGAGCCGCTCAGCGAGCGTGAGCGGATCGTGCTCCGCTACCTGTCCAGCATGTTGTCGGCCAGCGAGATCGCGGCGGAGCTGTACGTGTCGGTGAACACCGTCAAGACCCACGTCAGGAGCATCTACCGGAAGCTCGACACCAACCGGCGGAGGGACGCTGTCCGCCGGGCCAAGGAACTGCAGCTGCTCTGAACCGTCCTCAGGCGAGGGCCGGCGGCGGACCTCCTGGCGGCAGGTGGTCCCTGACGTGGCGGACGGCGAAGGCGGCGAAGATCTCGCTGAAGCCGTGGAACAGGGCGTAGATGCCGACCAGGTTGACAAACACGAACAGCGATCGGCCGGGGTAGCCCGCGGCCCACACGCCGAGGATGAACTCCAGGACGCCGAGGATGAGGCCGACCCACCACCAGGGCTGGTGCATGTTGGCCAGCGCGCTGATCGCGTCGATCGTGCCCTTGAACACCAGGAACCACGCCAGCAGCACGGAGATCACGAGCAGGGTCTTGCCCGGCCAGGCGAACGTGATGATCCCGGCGACGAGCGACAGGATGCCGCCGAGCAGCCACAGCCAGCGCCAGCTGTCCACGCGGAACGCGGTGAAGATCTGGTCCACTCCGGTGATGATGAACGTCACGCCGGCGAAGACCGCCAGCGCCACCAGGCTGCCGACGTTGTAGGACAGGACGAACAGGCCGAAAATGATCCAGAAGATGCCGATGACCAGGAAGACCCACCAGGTCCTGGCCAGATCGCGGGCGGCGGCCTGAGCGCCGTCCGCGACACCCGGCATCGGGATGTCACTCATCGTGCGTCCTCTCGTCGTTATCGACCGACTGCGCCTCGGGGCTAGGGCGCCTGGATCCGGGCAGCCGCCGCGCGCTGATCACCTCGAGCCCGAGAAGGCGGATGCGCGCGAGCAGCTTCGACAGCGCAAGCTGGTCCTGCACGGGCCCGCGAAGAACGGTCTGCACCGGACGCGCGGCGGCGCGAAACTGGCCGAAGTCCTCGAAGGCCAACGCCTCCACCCGCCCCCGCAGGCGAATCTCGTAATGAGTCGGTTCCATTCGTACCCCCGGTGCGCGCTGCAAGGTCGTGCCACCGCTGGACGACGACACGGTCCCGCAGAGGAGGGTCGGCGGGCATCACCCCCCAGGGGTGACTCGTGCGCCCGGTGCCCGAATCACCCCCAGCCGTCCCGAGCCGGTTCGCGGACTTTGAACTCACCTGATCAGGGTGATGCCCGCTCACCCAGCTGGGCGGCACGCTGTTTGCCTCCGCATCCGTGGGCGCGATCCGCCGGCATCGAGAGGTAGTCCGCCAGTGGCGGGAAGCTATGAGATCCGCATCAAGGGGCGCTTGAGCGACTCCTTGATCGCCGCGTTCGAAGGGTTGGACGCGACGGTGGAGCCGGTCGAGACCGTGCTCCACGGGCCGGTGGCGGACCAGGCCGCGCTCTACGGACTGCTGGATCGGATCCAGGCCCTCGGCCTGGAGTTGATCGAGGTCCGGCGCCTCCCGGACCGGCAGGTCCCCGACCTGCCCTCCTGACCGCCGGGCACGCCGGGCCGCTCCCTCATCGCATCGTCAGACGGAGTCCTGCTCGGGCGGGGCGTGGTAGTACCAGTCGTAGACGACCGCGCTGCGCACCAGCAGGTCGTGGACGGCGTAGTTGCGGCGGCTGACCAGCACCCACAGCAGCCCGACCGGGAAGAGCACGCACAGCACGGCGCGCAGCAGCGCACGGGCGACCGGCAGCCGATCGCCGTTGCGGCTGACGGCGCGCAGCCCGGCCAGTTGCTTGCCCAATGTCCGTCCGGTGGTCGCCCAACCGAAGGTGAGGTAGGAGACGGCGATGAGGAAGCCGAGCAGTCCCTCCGTCGACACGGACGCGTCCGGAAGGCGGAACGGCGGCCCGAACAGCATGTAGCGGGTCGCCCCGACGGCCAGCAGAAGGGCCAGACCGAGCAGCCAGACCACGACGAGATCGACGGCGTCCGCCGCCACCCGGGAGGCGAACCCGGCCCGGTGCCCCTGCAGTTCATGGCCTGCGCTGCCGCCGCGGATCACCTCGCTCACGCCTCCTCCTCCCCCTCCGGGGAGCCCTCCCCGACGGAGGGCTCCCCGGAGGGGGCCTCCTCCAGGGGGACCCCGGGCTCTCCGGGCTGCGCGGGCGGCAGGGCGCCTGCCGGCGCCGGCGCCAGACCGGTCTGGCGCTCCGCACCACGCCGCAGCACGCGGTCGACGATCCGGCCCAGCACGCGGTCGGCGTTCATCCCCTGGACGCGCAGCGCGTCCACGGTCTCGGTCGCCATCGTGGTACTCGACTCGCGGACGATCTCAGCGATGTCGACCTCGTCCATCACCTGATCGACCACACCGGCGACGTCGACCCGGCGGATGATCGCCTCGATGTCGACGCGCGCCACGATCGCGTCGAGGTCGAGCCGCTCGATGATCTGGTCCAGGTCCACGCGGGCCACGACGGAGTCCAGATCCACCTGCTCCAGCACGGCCGTGACGACCCCACCGATCAGGGCCCGGATGAACGCGGTCGCCGCGAGCTGGTTGCGGCGCTGCTCGGCCAGGCCGCGCATGCTCCAGTCCTCGAGGCCGATCCGGCGGCGGGCGGATGCCAGCGGTCCGTGGGCGACCAGCGGGCGGACGGCGATCACCACCGCCGGCGTCACACGACCGGTCAGCACCGACGCCGCGCGCAGCCCGCGGCGCTGCGCCTCCAGGTACAGGCCGATCGCGGCGCCCGGGATCATCGGCGGGCCCGGCGGCGCCCGGCCGGCACCCGTGGCCTCGTGATCGCCCGGCACCGTGGTCTCCAGCAGCGCCTGCAGGGCGTCGACGGCCAGGCCCGTGGCCCCCAGGACGAGCCGCGTGATCCGGACGAGCGCGTCGGCGGGCGCGATCAACGAGCTGGCCGGCGGCACCACCACGACCAGGGCACGCTCATTCGATGGCTGCTGCACGGGCTGCGCGGCTCCTCGGGTCACGCGGCGCCATTGCCGGTCGCCTCAGCCGAACATCTCTCCGCCTGCCACCGGACGTCTTCACCCCTAGGGGGTGATTCACAGGAGGACGACGTCAGGGGCCGGTGGCGGTCAGGTCTGCAACTGCGGACCGGCCGGCTGTTCCGGCGGGCGGCTGATGAACTCGATCACCGCGAGAACCGCCAGGAGGACGAGGGAGATCCCCAGGACGACCTTCCCGGTGGGGCGGTCCCAGAAGACCAGGACCAGGGAGGCCACGCCGACGGCGGCGAGCTGGAGGAGACGCCGGTACGTGTGGACCCACGCCCCGACCGGCCCGGTGCGCAGGCCGGCGTGCTCGGCGGTGCCGCGCAGCCAGCCGATCGCGCCGGACAGACCCTGGCGGGTGCGCACCGCGGTGACCGACGGGCCGGTGAAGAACGCTCCGATCGCCACCACGAGCCCGAGCACCGCAACGGTGCGCAGCCCGGCGCGGAGGAAGCGCACGAGGGTGTCGTAGATGTCGGCGGCGGCGTCCTGCGGCAGCACGCTGGAGGGCACCGCGTTGAGGTAGGCCGACCGGGCGACGGCCAGGGCTATCGCCAGAACCACCATGCCGGCGGCCACGCCCAGGCCGGCACCCACGAGTGCCCGGCGATGGTCGCGGGCGACGTACACCCCGAGCGCGATCAGCACGAGCGCGACGATCGGCAGCCAGACGCCGAGGGTGTTGAGGAGGTTGAAGGCGCGCTGAACCTTGACGAGGTCGGCGGACTGGAACACCACGAAGGAGGCGTTCACGTTCGGGATCCGTGAGGCCAGCGAGAAGCCCGCGTCGATCATCTGCTGCTTGACCGTGGCGATGATCGTCGCCGTCTGGATGCTGACCGTGCCGTTCTCGACCGTGACCGCGCCGCCGCCCTCGCCGGTCAGTGCCTTGACCATCTGTTCGTGCGCGGTCCGGTTGGCGGCGACCCAGGCATCGGCGAACTGCTGGCTCTGCACGACCTTGCCGACCTGGGTCCGCACGAAGCCTTCGACGCCGTTCGCAATCGGCTGGGCCAGCGCCCGCAGCGAGTCGGCCACCCGCGGATTGAGGCCCTGGTTGGCCAGGGCGTCCACGGCCTCCGTGGTGACGCCCTGGACGTCGATGTAGTTGAAGATCTGCGTCGTGATCTGGTCGGCGACCGCGTTCTGGATGACGGGATCGCTGGCCAGCGGCGTCACCGTCGCCACGTACCGGTCGGTGTCGGTCACCTGATTCTTGGCCCAGATGGCGAGCACCGACAGCGGCGCCAGCAGGCAGCCGACCAGGATCAGCAGGACGGCCACGGGCGTGCGCCACCGCTGGCGGCTGACCCGGGTGGCCGGGACTCCGCCCCCCGGAGGGCCGCCCTCTTCCACCTGGGCACGCAGCCCGGCCACCTCGGCGCGCAACCGTTCCAGCTCGGCGCGTTCATCCACGGACAGCGAAGGCTGTTCCTGCATCGGGACTCGTCCCTCCGTCGCCGGGGCGCGCGGTCGAACCACGAGCCAGGACAGAGAAAGCCTTCAGCGCAGGTGGGTGACCCGTCATCACCCGGAACGGGTGAGGAGTCGTGCGCAAATCACCCGGTCCGTCCGGCGCCGCGAGTGGGCGAGAGGCGGTGGTGCTACTGGGAGTTACGACGCAGGACGTCGGTCAGCTTGGCCGCCGCGGCGATCACTGCCGCGGCGTGCTGCCGGCCGGGCTGGCGGGTGAACCGCTCGATCGGGCCGGAGACCGACACCGCCGCCACCACCCGGCCGGAGGGTCCGCGCACCGGCGCCGACACCGAGGCCACCCCCGGCTCGCGTTCCCCGACGCTCTGCGCCCAGCCGCGGCGTCGGACGCCGGACAGGGTGGTGGCGGTGAAGCGCGCGCCCTGGAGGCCCCGGTGGAGGCGGTCGGGTTCCTCCCAGGCGAGCAGCACCTGGGCGGCCGAGCCGGCGAGCATCGTCAGTGCGGATCCGACCGGGATCGAGTCGCGCAGTCCCACGGGACGTTCCGCCGCCGCGACGCAGACCCGCTGGTCTCCCTGCCGGCGGAAGAGCTGCGCGCTCTCGCCGGTGTGGTCGCGCAGCGCCGCGAGCACCGGTCCGGCGGCTGCCAGCAGCCGGTCCTCCCCGGCGGCGGCGGCCAGCTCCGCCAGCCGTGGCCCGAGGATGAACCTGCCCCGCATGTCCCGGGCGACGAGCCGGTGGTGCTCCAGGGCCACGGCCAGCCGGTGCGCGGTCGGTCGTGCCAGCCCGGTGGCGGCCACGAGCTGGGCCAGGGTCGCCGGACCGGCCTCGAGCGCGCTGAGGACGAGTGCCGCCTTGTCCAGCACGCCGACTCCGCTACCCTTGTCCACGTATCGATACTGCAGTCTCAAGACTTGAGACGCAAGCACGCGGATGCCGCGCCGGACGTGGAGGAGGACCCGTGGGGCGCACGCTGGCAGAGAAGGTGTGGGAGGCACACACGGTACGGCGGGGTGGGCCGGGGGAGCCGGACCTGCTCTACATCGACCTGCATCTGGTCCACGAGGTGACCAGCCCGCAGGCCTTCGACGGGCTGCGGGCGGCCGGCCGCGCGGTGCGCCGTCCCGACCTGACGATCGCGACCGAGGACCACAACGTCCCCACCGTGAACATCGACGCGCCGATCGCCGATCCGGTCAGCCGGACGCAGGTCGAGGTGCTGCGCCGCAACTGCGAGGAGTTCGGCCTCCGGCTGCACCGCCTGGGGGACGCGGACCAGGGCATCGTGCACGTGGTCGGTCCCCAGCTCGGGCTGACCCAGCCGGGGATGACCGTGGTCTGCGGCGACTCGCACACCTCCACCCACGGCGCGTTCGGGGCGCTCGCCTGGGGCATCGGCACGAGCGAGGTGGAGCACGTGCTCGCCACCCAGGCACTGCCGGTCAAGCCGTTCAAGACGATGGCGGTGACCGTGGACGGCGTCCTGCCGGAGGGCTCGACCGCCAAGGACGTGATCCTCGCCGTGATCGCGAAGATCGGGACCGGCGGCGGCCAGGGCTATGTGATCGAGTACCGCGGCGAGGCGATCCGCGCCATGTCGATGGAGGCGCGGATGACGATCTGCAACATGTCCATCGAGGCCGGAGCCCGGGCCGGGATGGTGGCGCCGGACCGGACGACGTTCGACTTCCTTGCCGGGCGCCCGCACGCGCCGTCCGGTGCGGACTGGGACAGCGCCGTGGCCTACTGGCGCTCGCTGGTCACCGACGACGACGCGACCTTCGACTCCGAGGTCGTGCTCGACGCTGCCCGGATCGAGCCGTACGTCACGTGGGGAACGAACCCAGGGCAGGGACTGCCGCTGTCCGGCCGCGTGCCCGATCCGGCGTCCTTCGCCGAGGAGAGTTCGCGCGCGGCGGCCGAGCGCGCGCTGGAGTACATGGCCCTCACGGCGGGGCAGCCGCTGCGGGACATCGCGGTGGACACCGTGTTCATCGGCTCGTGCACCAACGGCCGGATCGAGGATCTGCGGGCCGCCGCGGCGGTGGTCAAGGGACGGCGGAAGGCCGAGCAGGTCCGGGTGCTCGTCGTGCCGGGATCGGCTCGGGTCCGCCTGCAGGCCGAGGCCGAGGGGCTGGACCGCGTGTTCACCGACTTCGGCGCGGAGTGGCGCAACGCCGGGTGCTCGATGTGCCTGGGGATGAACCCGGACCAACTGTCTCCCGGCGAGCGCAGTGCCTCGACGTCCAACCGCAACTTCGAGGGCCGGCAGGGCAAGGGTGGCCGCACGCATCTCGTCTCGCCGTTGGTGGCCGCGGCCACGGCGGTGCGCGGCACGCTGTCCAGCCCGGCCGATCTGGGACCAGCACCTGTGACCGCCCAGCCGGCCACGGTCTGAGCGCCGCGAGAGCAGAGAAGGAGGCATCGTGGAGAAGTTCAGCGTGCACACCGGGGTCGGCGTCCCGTTGCGGCGCTCCAACGTCGACACCGACCAGATCATCCCGGCGGTCTACCTCAAGCGAGTGAGCCGGACCGGTTTCGAGGACGGGCTGTTCGCCGCGTGGCGCGCGGACGAGCGTTTCGTGCTGAACCAGGAGCCGTACCGGGCGGGCTCGGTACTCGTCGCCGGCCCGGACTTCGGCACGGGTTCCTCGCGCGAGCACGCGGTGTGGGCCCTGAAGGACTACGGCTTCCGGGCCGTGATCTCGCCTCGGTTCGGCGACATCTTCCGCGGCAACGCCGGCAAGCAGGGGCTGCTCACCGGCGTCGTGCCGCAGGAGGACGTCGAGCGCCTGTGGAGGGCGATCGAGGCCTCGCCGGGGATCGAGGTGACCGTCGACCTCGTCGACCGGCAGGTCCGCTGTGCGGACGTGCGCGTCCCCTTCGAACTGGACGACTACACCCGCTGGCGGTTGCTCGAGGGGCTCGACGACATCGGGCTGACCCTGCAGCACGTGGGCGAGATCGACACGTTCGAGCAGGATCGACCGCGATGGATGCCGACCACGTTGCCGGTGCGGTGAGCTCCGGCGCCGCGGATCTCGCCTTCGACGGCCCGCTCTACGCCGCGAACACCGCCTACCACCGCTCCTTCGACCACACCGTTCTCGCCGACCTACCCCTGCGGCCCGGCGCTGCTGTGCTGGACATCGGTTGCGGCGCCGGGGATCTGACGGCGCGGGTGGCAGAGCTGGTCGGCGCCGGGACGCCGTCCGGCGGGACGGTGCTGGGGATCGACGCCTCGGCATCGCAGATCACCTACGCGCGGGCGACGTACGGCCGCCCCGGTCTGGAGTTCCGCGTGTGCCGGGCCCAGGACGTGGAAACGCTCGTGGCGCGGGACAGCCTGGACGCCGTGTTGTCGGTCGCCGTCCTGCACTGGGTGCCCCGGACCGAGCAACCCGCTGTGCTGTCCGGCGTCGCGCACTGCCTCCGGCCGGGCGGTGTACTGCGCGCCGACTTCGGCGGCGCGGGCCAGGCGGAGGCGACCCGCGTGGTGATCGAGCCCATCTCCAGATCCTTAGGCGGTCCGGTCTCGCCGTGGTACTTCCCGGAGGCTCCGGAGTACGCCGCGCTCGTCGAGCGGGCCGGCCTGTCGGTGCGTCGTGCCCGGCTGGTCACCCAGCGACGGCCCTTCCCGGACGCACCTTCCCTCGAGGGCTGGCTCCGGAGCACCTTCGTCCTCGGCTACCTGCCCGGGATCGCGGCCGAACGGCGCGCGGAGTTCACCGAGACGGCGGTCGGTGCCGCCCTGGAGGCGCTGCGCAACAGGGACGGCAGCTACGACCAGGAGTTCGTCCGGGTGGACCTGCTGGCCGCACGACCGTAGCCGCCGAGATCACCTGTACCGGGCCGAAAGTAGTCCGGTTCGTCCGGCCGATGGGTCGGTCGGGCGGCCCAGGCGTTCGGACCGGAAGGGATTCGTTGCGACACAACGAGAATTCTCGCCCGGATGATGGACTATGCCCGGCACTACGCTTACCTTCGTCACCTGACGTCGAGCACCGGCTCGACCCGTGTAGCGGAGGAAAGCAGTGAACAAGGCTGAGCTCGTCGCAGCACTCGAGACCCGGCTGGGCAGCAGGAAGGCTGCGGCGGACGCTCTCGAGGCCGTGATCGACACGATCCAGCGAGCCGTCGTCCGCGGCGAGAAGGTCGCGATCAGCGGATTCGGATCGTTCGAGAAGGCTGTGCGGAACGCTCGCACGGGGCGCAATCCGCGCACCGGCGAGAAGGTGAGGATCAAGAAGACCTCGGTCCCGCGGTTCCGTCCCGGAACCGCGTTCAAGGCCTACGTCGCAGACCCGCGCTCCCTGCCCAAGCAGGCGCCTGCGGCCAAGACGGCGGCGAAGGCTCCGGCCAGGACCACCAGCCGCGCCACGACCACCAGGACCACCGCCAAGGCGCCCGCCAGGCGTACCGCGGCCAGCACCGCCCGTACGACCAAGACCACCGCCAAGGCACCGGCGAAGCGCGCGACCGCTGCCAAGACCACGGCAAAGCGCACCACGAAGAAGACCGCTTCCAAGACCGCGGCGAAGCGCACCACTCGCGCCTGAGAGCCTCCGCCGAGTCGACCGCACGGATGACGGGCCGCCCCCTGGTTAGGTGGGCGGCCCGTCGTACGCCACCATGTCCCGCATGACCGACGTCCTCACCGTCCACGGCGGAACGTCGCTGGGCGGCACGATCCGGGTTCGCGGCGCCAAGAACTTCGTCTCCAAGGCGATGGTGGCGTCGCTGCTCGGGGATGAACCGAGCACGTTGGGCAACGTCCCGCGGATCCGGGACGTCGTCGTCGTCACGGGCCTGCTGGAACTGCACGGGGTCATGGTCTCCGAGACCCGGGATCCGGACCACGGGCTCGTGCTGGACCCCAGCAACGTCGAGCAGGCGCACGTCGCCGACATCGACGCGCACGCCGGTTACAGCCGGATCCCGATCCTGTTCTGCGGTCCGCTGCTGCACCGCCTGGGGGAGGCGTTCATCCCCGACCTCGGCGGCTGCCGGATCGGCGACCGGCCGATCGACTTCCACCTCGAGGCGCTGCGTCAGTTCGGTGCCGTGGTGGAGAAGCGGCCGCAGGGGATCGCGCTGTCGGCGCCGCGCCGGCTGCAGGGCGCCAAGCTCGAGCTGCCTTATCCCAGCGTGGGAGCGACCGAGCAGGTGCTGCTGACCGCCGTGCGCGCCGAGGGCGTCACCGAGCTGCGGAACGCCGCGATCGAGCCCGAGATCATGGACCTGATCGCCGTCCTCCAGAAGATGGGCGCGGTGATCAGCGTCGAGGTCGACCGGGTGATCCGGGTCGAGGGCGTCGAACGGTTGGGCGGTTTCACGCACCGGGCCCTTCCGGACCGGATCGAGGCGGCGTCCTGGGCCTGCGCCGCGCTGGCCACCGGCGGCGACATCACCGTGCTCGGTGCCCGCCAGCTGGAGATGATGACCTTCCTCAACGTGTTCCGGAAGGTCGGCGGTGTCCTCGACGTGCAGGACGACGGGATCCGGTTCCGCCATCCGGGTGGTGCGCTCAACTCCCTCGTGATCGAGACGGCCGTGCACCCGGGGTTCATGACCGACTGGCAGCAGCCCCTGATCGTGGCCCTGACGCAGGCGAACGGCCTGTCGATCATGCACGAGACCGTGTACGACAACCGGTTCGGCTTCGTCGAGCCGTTGCGCGACATGGGCGCGCAGATCCAGCTCTACCGGGAGTGCCTGGGCGGACTGCCCTGTCGCTTCGGGCAGCGCAACTTCCGGCACTCGGCGGTCGTGTCCGGACCGACGAAGCTGCACGGCGCCGAGATCACCGTGCCCGACCTACGCGGCGGGTTCAGCCATGTGATCGCGGCCCTGGCCGCGGAGGGAAGCTCCCGCGTTCGCGGCATCGAGCTGATCGACCGCGGATATGAAGACTTCCTGGGCAAACTCGACTCCCTGGGTGCCATGTACGAGCGCACCCTCTGAGTCCCGGCGGGAGTGTCCGTTCCTAGGCGCCGGCGCGGCCGACGCTGCCCAGGTGCATCGCCGTCACCCGTGGCGCCGGGCCGGCGGCGGGCTGACCGGCCGGCGTGGACGCGTCCTCGGCGAGGACGACGGTCAGGCGCTGACCCGTGCGCAGGTGGCGCAGACCGCTGTCGGCGAGCGCTTCCGGGCCGAACGGGATGAGCAGTCCCTCGTCGGTGAGCAGGCTGCCGGAGCCGGTGAGCGGGTCGAAGCGGTGCACGGTGGCTTGCACCGACCCAGGCTATCCGGCGATCTCACCGGTCCCGATCCGGCGCACCGGTCCGGCGCCCGCACGGTGGTCCAGCAGGGCCGCGGTACGCGGCCCGCAGCCGAGCGCCAGCGCGGAGGTGAGATCGGCGGCGACGTCGACGTCCTGCCGGAGCCGGGGCAGCGGCAGGTCCAGGCGGGCAGCTCCACGCCGCGCGTGCTCGGAGGCGGACCCGGCGCCGAAGGCGGGGTCCATGGCGTCGGCGCTCGCGGCCGCGAGCAGCACGGTCCCGCTGCCCTCGGCATCGGGGACGAACGCCATCCGGGGACGCGCGCGTCCACCGCCGGTCAGCACCCGCTGGGCCGCGGCCAGCGCGTCCTGCAGGTCGGCCGCCCGCAACGCCGGAAGGTCGCCGAGCAGCACCGCGGTGGGCCCGGGACCGCATGCGGTTGCGGCGTGATCCAGGCCATCCCGCACCGCCGGACCCAGCCCGGCTCCGGGGATGGACTCCTCGACCGCAGTGGCTCCGGCGGCGGCCGCCCAGCGCAGGGTCCGCCGGTGCGCGCTGACCACGAGCACGGCGCGCACGGACGGGCAGGAGAGCACGGCGTCCAGGCAGTCCTGGGCGATCGCGGTGGCCAGCGCCGGACCGCCGCCGAGGCGCGACTTCGCGCCGGAGCCGCCCTTGACCGGAAGCACCACGCACCACTCGGGAGCGTCGGCGTCGGCCCGAAGTGGCGTCGGAGACGGCTGCACGGGTCGATGCTGTCATCCCTTGACCATGCTCGACACCGAACCCGTGCAGGGATGAGGATGAAGCCTCCCGCTCGAGCGCCGGAGTCACCTCGACCGGGCCACCGCGACGACGACCGACCGCTCCTGCCGGGAGGATCCGCTTGACCCGCTACGGCGCCGCATACCGCACCGCGCTCACCTTGCTCCGGCCGCCCATGATGCTGTTCACCAGGCGCGACTGGCGCGGAGCCGAGCACCTGCCGCCCAACGGGACCGGATTCGTCGCCTGCAGCAACCACATCTCCTACGCGGACCCGTTGACGATCGCGCACTTCCTGCACGACCACGGCCGCCAGCCGCGCTTCCTGGCCAAGGAGTCCCTGTTCCGCCTCCGCGTGGTCGGCCCGATCATCGCCGGTGCGGGCCAGATCCCGGTGTTCCGCGAGTCGTCGGACGCCGGCAAGGCCTTCTCCGCCGCGGTGGATGCGGTGCGCCGCGGCGAGTGCGTCGTCGTGTACCCGGAGGCCACGCTGACCCGTGACCCCGGGCTGTGGCCGATGCGCGGCAAGACCGGCGCCGCGCGGATCGCCCTGAGCACGGGATGTCCCGTGATCCCGATCGCGCAGTGGGGAGCCCAGGACGTCCTCGCTCCCTACGGCAAGCGACCGCACCTGCTGCCCGCGCGGACCGTGCACGTCTGGGCCGGCGCACCCGTGGACCTGTCCGCGTTCGCCGGCAAGCCCCTGGATGTACCCACGCTGACCGGAGCCACCGACGCGATCATGGACGGCATCGCGGCGCTGCTCGAGGAGGTGCGCGGCGAACCCCGGCCCACGACGCGCTGGGATCCGCGGGCCCATTCCCAGCC
>JBKPQU010000433.1:0-7100 GCA_046734255.1 Actinomycetota bacterium | reverse complement strand
GTGGAGGACGCGCTGGCGGCGGCCGGGGCCGCCGCGGTCGACGTCGTCCCCGGTCCGGCCGCGGCCGAGGAGGTCGCGTCCGGGCCGGCCGACGTGGTGCTCAACGGCATCACCGGCGCGATCGGGCTGCGCCCCACGCTGGCCGCACTGCGTGCGGGGCGGCTGCTCGCGCTGGCCAACAAGGAGTCCCTGATCATCGGCGGGGATCTCGTGGTGGCCGCCGCTGCCGAGGGCCAGATCGTTCCGGTCGACTCCGAGCACTCCGCGCTCGCCCAGTGTCTGCGCGCGGGCCGGCGGGACGACGTCCGGCGGCTGGTGCTGACCGCCAGCGGCGGCCCCTTCCGCGGCTGGGATCGGGAACGGCTGCGCCTGGTCACCCCGGAACAGGCGCTGGCCCACCCCACCTGGCGGATGGGCCCGGTGGTGACCACGAACTCCGCGACGCTGGTGAACAAGGGCCTCGAGGTGATCGAGGCGCACCTGCTGTTCGGGGTGGACTACGACCGGATCGACGTCGTCGTCCACCCCCAGTCGGTGGTGCACTCGATGGTCGAGTTCACCGACGGCTCGATCGTGGCGCAGTGCTCGCCGCCGGACATGCGGCTGCCGATCTCCCTGGCACTGGCGTGGCCCGACCGGGTGCCCGGCACGATCGCCGGGGTCGACTTCAGTACGGCCGCGACCTGGGAGTTCCTGCCTCTGGACGACGAGGCCTTCCCCGCCGTGGAGCTGGCTCGCCGCTGCGGTCGGGCCGGGCGGACGTATCCTGCGGTGTACAACGCGGCGAACGAGGTGTGCGTGGAGGCCTTCCTGGCTCGGCGGATCTGCTTCGAGGAGATCGTCTCAACCGTTGCACAGGTCGTTCACAGGCATGTCCCACCGAACGGTCAGCTGAGCCTGGACAATGTCCTCAGCGCCGACGTATGGGCACGGCAGTGTGCCCATGAACTGCTTGCGGTACCCGCCGAGGGCGGCGGGTTCCGGGAGGGAACCGGTTGATGTCCTACCTGCTGGGTGTCCTGGTGATCGCTGTGGGTGTGGCGCTGTCGATCGCGCTGCACGAGATCGGCCACCTCGTTCCCGCCAAGCGGTTCGGCGTGAAATGCACCCAGTACATGGTCGGCTTCGGGCCGACGGTGTGGTCCCAGCGCCGGGGGGATACCGAGTACGGCGTGAAGGCCATCCCGCTCGGCGGTTACGTGCGGATGATCGGCATGTTTCCGCCCAGACCGGGGCGCCCGGTCCGGGCCGACACGACCGGTCGTTGGGGCCTGATGATCGAGCAGGCACGCCGCGACGCGCAGCGCGAGGTGGGCCCGGAGGACGCCGACCGGCTGTTCTACACGCGCTCGGTGCCCAAGCGGCTGGTCATCATGCTCGGCGGTCCGGTGATGAACCTCCTGATCGCCGTGGTGCTGCTCACGGTCGTGGTCACCGGGTTCGGGATCGCCACCGAGACCCCGCGGCTGTCGATGGTCTACGAGTGCGTGCTGCCGCCGGACGCCCCGGTGGGCGCCGCCTGCACCTCCGACAACCAGCCGGCTCCGGCCGCCAAGGCCGGGCTGCGGCCCGGCGACGTCATCGTCGCTTTCGACGGCAAGCCGGTCCGGACCTGGGACGAGGTCCGGGGCGCGATCAGGACCAGCGGCGGGCAGCCGGTCGTGCTCGGTATCGAGCGCAACGGGAAGCGCCTGGAGCTGCCGGTCACCCCGGTCACCACCGAGCGCCCCCGGCTGGACGCCAACGGGAACACCGTGATCGGCGCGGACGGCAATCCCGTGCTGGAAAGGGTGGGCTTCCTCGGCGTGACCCCCACCCAGGAGCTGGTCCCCCAGCCGGTGACCGCCGTCCCCGGAATCGTCGGGAACCTGCTCGGCCAGACCGCCGGGGTGATCGTGCGGATCCCCGAGAAGATGGTGGGGGTCACCCAGGCCGCCTTCGGCAGGGGCGAGCGCGACCCCACCGGCCCGGTGAGCATCGTGGGCGTGGGCCGGTTCGCGGGTGAGGTGGCCAGCGCCAAGGGCGGCACGCTGGCACCGATCGACTGGTCCGACCGGCTGGCCCAACTGCTGTCGTTGATCGTCTCGCTGAACCTGGCGCTGTTCGTGTTCAACCTGATCCCGCTGCTCCCGCTGGACGGGGGGCACGTCGCGGGGGCGCTGTGGGAGGGATTGCGCCGGCAGGTGGCCCGGCTGCGCCACCGTCCCGACCCGGGTCCGGTGGACGTGGCCCGGGCGCTGCCCCTGGCCTACAGCGTGGCCACCGTTCTGGTCGGGATGTCCGTTCTGCTGATCTACGCCGACATCGTCCGGCCGATCCGGCTCGGCGGCTGAGCCGGTACCGGAGGCGGGCCTGCCCCGCCGTGGACGAGACGGAATACTGGGCCGCGTGAGCGTAAGCCTCGGCATGCCGGAAGCCCCGCCGCCCGTCCTCGCCCCACGCCGGCGCAGCCGCGCGATCCGGGTCGGTTCGGTCCAGGTCGGGGGGGACGCACCGATCTCGGTGCAGTCGATGACCACGACGCCGACCACGGAGATCGACGCCACCCTCCAGCAGATCGCCGAGCTGACCGCGGCCGGCTGCGACATCGTCCGGGTCGCCTGCCCCAGCCAGGACGACGCCGCGGCGCTGCCGGTGATCGCCCGGAAGTCCCAGATCCCGGTGATCGCCGACATCCACTTCCAGCCGCGGTACGTGTTCGCGGCGATCGAGGCCGGGTGTGCCGGCGTCCGGGTGAACCCCGGCAACATCCGGAAGTTCGACGACCAGGTCAAGCAGATCGCGCAGGCCGCAAAGGACGCCGGCGTCTCGATCCGGATCGGGGTCAACGCGGGCTCGCTCGACCCCCGGCTGCTGGAGCGTTACGGAAAGCCGACCGCGGAGGCACTGGTCGAGTCCGCGGTCTGGGAGGCCTCGCTGTTCGAGGAGCACGACTTCCACGACTTCAAGATCTCGGTCAAGCACAACGACCCGGTGGTCATGGTCCGCGCGTACGAGATGCTCGCCGAGCGCGGGGACTGGCCGCTGCACCTCGGGGTGACCGAGGCCGGCCCGGCGTTCCAGGGCACGATCAAGTCCTCGGTGGCCTTCGGGGCGCTGCTCTCCCAGGGGATCGGCGACACGATCCGGGTCTCGCTCTCGGCGCCGCCGGTCGAGGAGGTCAAGGTCGGGCTGCAGATCCTGCAGTCGCTGAACCTCCGTCCGCGCAAGCTCGAGATCGTTTCCTGCCCGTCCTGCGGCCGGGCCCAGGTCGACGTCTACCACCTCGCCGAGCGGGTCACCGCCGGGCTGGAGGGGATCGAGGTCCCGCTGCGGGTTGCGGTGATGGGCTGCGTGGTCAACGGGCCCGGGGAGGCGCGCGAGGCGGATCTCGGGGTCGCCTCCGGCAACGGCAAGGGGCAGATCTTCGTCCGGGGCGAAGTGATCAAGACCGTTCCGGAGTCCCAGATCGTCGAGACGCTGATCGAGGAGGCGCTGCGGCTGGCCGGGGAGGCGGAGGTCCGGGACGGCGAGCAGGCGCCCCCCGGGCGGCCCGTGGTCACCCTCGGCTGAACGTCCCCCGTGGGCGAGGATGCCACTGTGGTGCGGTCGGCGCTGCGCGTCCTCGGTCGCGGTGACGTCGAGGAGGCCCTTGCGTTGTGCGAGGAGAACCTCGTCGCGAACCTGTTCGTCGCCTCCCGCCTGTACGGCGTGTGGACCGACCCGCGGCACACCGGGGGAGAGGTCTGGGGGTGGTACGACCGCACAGGGCTGCGTGCGATCTGCTGGTCGGGAGCCAACCTGGTCCCGGCCCAGGCCGGCCCGGAGGCGGTGGAGGCCTTCGCGCACCGGGCCCGGCGGCAGGGCCGGCAGTGCTCCTCGATCGTCGGGCCGGCCGAGTCCGTGCTCGAGATGTGGCACCTGCTGCGGCCGTACTGGGGACCCGCGCGCGAGGTGCGCTCGCACCAGCCTCTGATGGAGCTCACCGGGCAGCCGCGGATACCCGCGGACCCGGCGGTGCGCCGCAGCGAGCCGGCCGAGCTGTCCCTGGTCGTGCCGGCGTGCGTGGCGATGTTCACCGAGGAGGTCGGCTACTCCCCGGTCAGCGCGGACGGCGGGTCGCTGTACCAGTCCCAGGTCGCCGCCCTCGTCGCCACCGGCCGGTCGTTCGTCCGGGTCGAGCCCGGGCCGCAGGGCCCTGAGGTGGTGTTCAAGGCGGAGCTGGGCTCGGTCACGCCGGGCGCCGTCCAGTTGCAGGGGGTGTGGGTCAACCCCACGCACCGGGGGCTCGGGCTGGCGGCGCCGGGCGTCGCCGCGGTCGCCAGGATCGTCCAGGCCGAGGTGGCCCCGGTGGTCTCGCTGTACGTGAACAGCTTCAACACCCGGGCGATCCGGGCCTACGAACGGGTCGGTTTCGCCACGGTCGGCGCGTACGCCACCGTCCTGTTCTGACGTGCTCACCGGGCCCCGCTTTGCTCACTCAAAGCCGCTCGGTGGCGCCTCGGCGGTCCCCTGGAGCGGCGCTGGGCGAGTAATCCGGCGGCTGTCGAGCAAGGGAGGTGAGGGTCGGGCGGCGGAAACCCGGTCGGAGGTCGGCGCTGACGGTCGGTAGCCTCGTCTCAACTCAAGGATGGAGGCCCCGGTGCTGTTGCGGATGTCGACGCTGTTCGTGCGGACCCTGCGTGAGGACCCCGCGGACGCCGAGGTCCCGAGCCACAGGCTGCTGGTCCGGGCGGGGTACATCCGCCGCGCTGCCCCGGGCCTCTTCTCCTGGCTGCCGCTGGGCTACCTGGTCTACCGCAACGTCGAGCGCGTGGTTCGCGAGGAGATGGACGCCGCGGGCTTCCAGGAGGTGCACTTCCCCGCGCTGCTGCCGCGCGAGCCCTACGAGATCACCGGACGCTGGACGGAGTACGGCGACAACATCTTCCGGCTGAAGGACCGCAGGGGGAACGACCTGCTCCTCGGGCCCACGCACGAGGAGATGTTCACGTTGCTGGTCAAGGACCTCTACTCCTCCTACAAGGACCTGCCGCTGTCGATCTACCAGATCCAGACCAAGTACCGGGACGAGGCGCGGCCCCGCGCCGGGCTCCTGCGCTGCCGGGAGTTCGTCATGAAGGACTCCTACTCCTTCGACGTCGACGACGAGGGCCTGCAGCGCTCCTACGACGCCCACCGCGCGGCGTACATCAAGACCTTCGACCGGCTCGGGCTGAGCTACGTGATCGTCTCGGCGATGTCCGGCGCGATGGGCGGCAGCCGAAGCGAGGAGTTCCTGCAGCCCGCGGAGGTCGGCGAGGACACCTTCGTCCGCTGTTCGAACGGCGACTATGCGGCGAACACCGAGGCGGTGATGACCCCGGTGCCGCACGACGAGGACTGGCAGGGGGTTCCCGCGGCCCACGTCGAGGACACCCCGGACACCCCGACGATCGAGACCCTCGTCGATCGTGCCAACCGGCACTTCCCCCGGGACGACCGGCCGTGGACGGCCGCGGACACCCTGAAGAACGTCGTCGTCACGCTGGTCCACCCCGACGGCCGGCGGGAGCCCCTGTGCGTCGGCGTCCCCGGCGACCGCGAGGTCGACCCCAAGCGGCTGGCGGCGGCGGTCGCGCCGGCGGAGGTCGAGCCGTTCACCGAGGCCGACTTCGCCGCACGGCCCGCTCTGGTCAAGGGCTACATCGGGCCCGGGGTCCTCGGCGAGCGCAACAGCAGCGGCATCCGCTACCTGCTCGACCCCCGGGTGGTGGCCGGCACCGTCTGGATCACCGGGGCCGACGCGCCCGGCCGGCACGTCTTCGACCTCGTCGCCGGGCGGGACTTCAGCGGCGACGGCACGATCGAGGCCGCCGAGGTCCGGGACGGCGACCCCTGCCCGCGCTGCGGCGGTGAGCTGCGGAGCGCGCGCGGCATCGAGATCGGGCACATCTTCCAGCTCGGGCGCAAGTACGCGGAGGCACTCGGCCTGCAGGTGCTGGACGAGAGCGGGCGGCTGGTCACGGTGACGATGGGCTCGTACGGGATCGGGGTCTCCCGCGCGGTCGCGGCGATCGCCGAGGCCACCTACGACGAGCTCGGTCTGTGCTGGCCGCGGGAGGTGGCACCCGCCGACGTGCACCTCGTGGCCACAGGCAAGGACGAGGCGGTGTTCACCGCCGCCGAGGCGATCGCCGCCGAGCTCGACGCCGCGGGCGTGCGGGTGCTGTTCGACGACCGTCCACGGGTCTCCCCGGGGGTGAAGTTCGCCGACGCCGAGCTGATCGGCGTCCCGACGATCCTCACGGTGGGCCGTGGCCTGGCCTCCGGTGTGGTCGAGTTGCGCGACCGGCGCTCGGGGATGCGCGAGGACGTGCCGCTGGCCGAGGTGGTCAAGCGGGTGGTCGCGGCCCGCGACTGAGCGCGCGCGATGGTCCGGTCCGCACCCGAGCCGGTCGAGGCGGTGGTCTTCGACTGGGGCGGCACGCTCACCCCGTGGCACGAGGTGGACATCGCCGAGTCGTACCGGATCTACGCCCGCGGCTACGACCCGAACCACGGGGAGGACGTCGCGGCCGCGTTGCTGGCGGCGGACAACCGGGCGTGGAGCCGCGGCCGGGCGCCGCACTTCCGGAGCACCACGCTCGAGGCGCTGATCGAGGAGGCCGGGCTGCAGCCCAGCGGGCCGCAGCACGAGCGCGCGGTGGCTGCGCTGCTGGAGTTCTGGGAGCCGCACACCTACGCCGACCCGGACGCCATACCGCTGCTCACCGAGCTGCGGGGGCGTGCGGTTCGGGTCGGCGTGCTGTCCAACACCCTGTGGCCGCGGGGGTACCACGAGGAGGTGTTCCGGCGGGACGGCGTGCTCGGGCTGATCGACGCCGCCGTGTACTCCAGCGAGATCGACGTGGTCAAGCCGCACCCCGAGGCATTCGCGGCGGTCCTGGGGGCGCTCGGCGGAGTGCCGCCCGAACGCGCGGTGTTCGTGGGGGACCGGCTGTACGAGGACGTCCACGGCGCTCAGCAGGCCGGGATGCGCGCCGTGCTGCTGCCTCACTCCCGGCCACCGGCGAGCCAGCTGGTGGAGGTCGACGTCACCCCGGACGGCGTCGTGCACCGGCTGCTCGACCTGCTCGAGC
>JBKPQU010000432.1:0-3024 GCA_046734255.1 Actinomycetota bacterium | reverse complement strand
GATTAGTACGTCTTGAGCGCGCCTGGACGTCGCCGCCTCCGGCCTGCTGGAGCGCATCGCCCCGTTCACCGGGCTGGCCTGGGTGTCGGCGACTTGCCTCCGGGGCGAGGGTGCCGCGGGCGGATCAGCAGTCAGGCTTGCCGAAGCGGGGGTCGGTCAGCCTGCGCAAGATATTCGGACAGCGGAATCCACAGCAGTGCAGCGAGGGCTAGATGCGGGACGCCGGCGCCGGGAACAGGCGGAGGGCGGCGACGGCCGCCTCCCCTCCACGCCGCAGGACAGCCGGGAGGTCCTCCTCCAGAGCGATGAGTTCCTCCGTCCACATCGCCGTGGGGCACTCGTGCCGGCTGGAGGCATCCTGCGGGTACAGGCCGTTCGCCCGCAGGTCCCACAGGATCGCCCGCAGGCGCGTCAGGAACTGGGTCACGACGCTTTCGCGTGGGACGAGCGTCCTGATCGTGCTGTAGAACGCGTCGTACAGGCGCACCAGTTCAGGGTTCGGCTGGCCGAGCGACCCGCCGTCGTGGCCGCGAAGCAGCGAGTCGTCGTCGGGCACGAGCTTGGCTGCCACGGCGACGTGGGTCCGGTGGTTGCGCTTGCTCGCAGTGATCAGCGACTCGATGAGCTCCGGGCGAGCCCGCGACCGGTACGCCGTCCTCAAGGCCTGAAGCTTCGCCATCACCGGCACGTAGTCCTGCGCCCAGCGCCCCGAGAACGAACGGTGCTGCAGCGCCATAGCCGGCCGAATGAGCCGGTGGTAAAGCTCCCGAGTAGGGCTGCCGGCATAGATCAGCAGCGCTGAGTATGCCTCGAGCAGGGCCTCGGCGTTGCGGGCCGCCGTCGGCAGCTCCTCCGCCAGGACCAGCGCAAGCTCGTCGTCCAGCATCTGCCACAGGGCCGTGACCGCCTGATTGCCGATGATCCAACGGAACCAGAAGAGTGCGTCAGCCGATTCCGGCGTCTCGTGCGGACCGGCGGCGGTCTCGGTCAGGAGCAGCTCGCGCTGCTCCTCGACGGAATCACGCTCCCCTGTGTTGTAGCGGATCCCAGGGTCGGGCAAGACCAAGGGCACCAAGGCATAGGGATAGCCACCGTAACTCCACGCGTCAGTGGGTGCGTGCGAAGACACCGCAGTCATGTCGTCCCTCGGGGGTTGTGGCTCTGGGCATCATTTTCGAAGATCCGCGCGCACAGGTCCCGGTAGTGCTCGAGATCCGTGCCGAGCACGTCACGGAGTTCGTCGAATGCTGCGGCCCAGCTGTCCTCACGTCCGTGGTCGACCAGGCCGGTGAGGCGCCGGAGTCCGTCGGCGAGCGCCTCGCGGGCGAGTGGCGCCTGGTCGTTGGCTGCCTGCACGTCCCAGTAGACCTGCGGCGTGCTCGAGACGATGCGCGCCAGCAGCGCCAACATCGTGGCGTGGGGTGGAGGGGCGACGGCGCTCAGTTCGGAGATATCGACCTTCAGACCGGCCAGGGCGAGGCCGAAGCCCAGCACCGTTGCATGCGTGAGCGCCTGCGTCGCGGCAGCCAGCCTGTCGTGGCTGTCTGCGGTCATCCGCACGACCCGGCCACCCCACAGCTCGATGAGCCGCAGGAATTCCTGCGCGCGGGGCCCGTCGTGGATCAGGATCGCGGCTACCGGCCTGCCCTCGAAACCGAGTGAGGGCGCGAACATGGGGTTGAGGCTCATCACCTCGATGGACGGCGGCGCGGCACGCACGGCCTGGACGAAGCGCCCCTTCACCGACAGCGTGTCCACGACCAGCGCACCGGGACGCAACGCCCCGACGACACCCTCGACAGCGTCACAGGCGACGGACTCCGGGAGGGCGAGCACGACGACATCCGTGCGGCTGAGCTCGGCGGCGAGCTGCGGACTCGGCACCAGGAGGTCCGCGTGCTCGTACCTGGGACCGATACCGGCAGCATGCTGTGGCGGCTCAGCGACGTCGATGACGCAGACTTCCGCCCCCCACCGGACGAGGTGGTCGGCGAACAGGCTGCCCACCGAGCCGGCACCGCCCACCACGACGCACCGGAGCCGTGCCGGGTTCACTGCTCCTGCTCCGCAGGAACCGGGACGGTGGCCATGAGGGCTGTCAGCATCGCCCGGGACTTCACGACGGTCTCCTCGAACTCCTCGTCCGGGTCGGAGAGCGCCACAATGGCGCCACCCACGCCGAAGGTCACCTGCCCCTCGGTGGCGACGAGCGTTCGGATCACGATGCTCAAGTCGGCTCCGCCGCTCAGCGAGAACCACCCCAGCGCACCCGAGTAGGGTCCGCGAGGACCTTCCTCCAGCCGGTCGATGATCTCCATCGTGCGGATCTTCGGCGCCCCTGTCATCGAGCCACCCGGGAACGCGGCCCTGACACAGTCGACGGCGGACTTCTCAGGACGGAGCGTTCCGCGGATGGTGGAGACCAGCTGGTGGACGGGCGCGTACGTCTCCACATCGAACAGTCGTGGCACGTGCACCGAGCCGACTTCGCAGACCATGTTGAAGTCGTTGCGCACGAGATCCACGATCATGAGGTTCTCTGCCCGATCCTTCTCCTGCGACAGCAGGTCGCTCCGCATGGCCTCGTCCTCCGCAGGAGTGGCGCCGCGGGGGCGGGTCCCCTTGATGGGCTTGGACTCGACGACGCCGTCGACACCGATCGTCAGGAACCGTTCGGGAGACGCGCTGAGCACAGCCACATCGGGAAAGTCCAGCAATGCGCCGTAGGGAACCGGACTGATCGAGCGCAGACGGGCATAGGTCCGCAACGCGTCGATCGCGGTCTGGATCCGAACGGTGTTCGTCAGACAGATCTCGTACGACTCACCCTGGCTGATCTCGTCCAGGCATTCCCGAATCCGCCGGACGTACGCGTCGCGGTCGTGTCGCAATTCTACGGCGTGCGCAACGGCATCGTCGGTCATGCCGGTTGCGACCGGTACGGCAGGTTCGGGCGATGGCGCGCAGGCGGACACCGTCAGCAGACGGTCGGTCATGTCGTCGAGCCAGCACTCAGCCTCGGCA
>JBKPQU010000431.1:0-4112 GCA_046734255.1 Actinomycetota bacterium | reverse complement strand
GGCCAGCAGCGCGCCGGAGGCGGCCACGACGGCGGTCAGCAGCGGCGCGCCGCCGAGCGCCGCGAGGCCCAGGCTCGGCGCGTTCGCCTGGGAGAACGCCAGCCGTGCCCAGGGGAAGCCGCCGAACGGCGTCCTGTCGCGCAGAGCCTCCGCAGCCACCCACAGGCCGGCCACGGCCAGCGTGGTGCCGGCCACTCCCCCGGGCGCCCGCCAGGCGCGAGGCAGCAACCCCGCCATCACCGTGATGTACAGGGCCTCCAGGGTCGCCAGCGCCGCCCACGGCAGCACCCCGACGTAGACCCCGCTCCAGTGCAGGACCGGGAGGAAGAACGCGAGGCCGAAGATCAACCCCAGCCCGGCGGCGACCACCGCCGACCGGCCGCGGACGGCAAGCAGCAGCGCGGCCACCCCCACGGGTGCCAGCGGCCACCAGTCCGGGTTCGGGAACGACAGGTCGAGCAAAACGCCGCCGGCGACGGCCAGCCCGGCGGCTGCCGCCCCGGGGAGGGGCCGGACGGCGGTCACGGATCCGGCGAGCGAGGCGGCCGGCGGGCCGGAGTCGGGAGTCCCCTGCGCCGGTGGCAACTCGACCGCGGACTCGCTCACGCAATCAGCCTAGGTTGTGGGGCTCGACCGGGCCGCAGCGCCCTTCGGACCGCAATGGATCACGTCGGGTGCGAGATCCACTCCGTTGTCTACTGAGCGCCGGGCCCGGTCCGTGCCCACCACCGTCCCGGACGGGAACCGGCCGACCCCCTTAGGCCGGTGGGCCACCGCACAGCAACCTAGTGCCGGAAGGTTACATGCTGTCAACCTGGCGCTGACCTGCGCAGTCATACGTCGACGCAGGTCAGCGGGGTTGCTGCGGAAACACCCGCCGAACGGCGGATTTCAGCTGTTCGACGGCGTGTCGGCTGGACCGCCCGGCACGACGACGACCCCGCGGGCGGTCGTGGCCACCACCGGCGGGTCCAGGGGGCGCGAGGCGCTCGGCCCGCGCTCCGGCGTCGCGCGGCAGACCACCCGCGCCTCGAACTCCACCTCCCGGCTCCGCCGCCCGACCCGGACCACCCGGCCGGTGATCTCCAGGACGTCCCCGGCGCGGATCGGGGCGAGGAACTGCACGTCGCTGTAGGACGCGAACAGCCCCTCGTCCCCGTCGCCGTGGATGCAGATCTCCGTTGCGACGTCGCCGAACAGCCCGAGGCTGTAGGCGCCGTCGACGAGATCGCCGGCGTAGTGGGCGTGGGAGAACGGGACGTAGCGGCGGTGCACCACGCACAGGCCCAGCCGGGGATCCTGGGCGGCTCCGCCTCCGGTCACCGTTGCGCCCTCGGTCACGCCGGAACCTGCTCGGCCGGACCTGTTGCCGATGGTGGCCCCGCGCAGAGCGCGTGCACGAGGTAGGAGGCCACCTCGCCCGGCGTCGTCCCCTTGCCGAAGATCCGGTCCACGTCGAGCTCCGCGCCGGCCTGGTCGTCGAAGCGCGGGCCGCCGACGACCAGCAGCGGCCGCTGCCCGGCCGGGTAGGCCTCGCGGAACGCGGCGGCCATCTGCCGGGTGTTGTGGAGGTGGGCGTCCCGCTGGGTGACCACCTGGGAGACCAGGACGGCGTCCGCGCGCTCGGCCCGCGAGCGGGCGACCAGGTCCGGGATGCGGACTTGGGCGCCGAGGTTCACGACCCGGACCTCCCGGTAGTACTCCAGCCCCTTCTCCCCGGCGAAGCCCTTGATGTTGAGGATCGCGTCGATCCCGACGGTGTGCGCGTCGGTGCCGATGCAGGCGCCCACCACGACGATCGGGCGGTGCAGCCGCCTGCGGATCGAGGTGTTCACCTCCGCGGGGGTGAGCAGCGGGTACTCCCGCTCCTGCACGCTGACGTCGTCCAGGTTGACCAGGTGGTGGACCCGGCCGTAGACGACGAAGAAGGTAAAGTCCGGTCCCATCGGCTTGGAGTGCACGACCAGCGCCGGGTCAATGCCCATCTTGCGGGCCAGCTGCACGGCCGCTCCCTCGGCGCGCTTGCCGTGCGGCACCGGCAGCGTGAACGAGAGCTGCACCATCCCGTCACCGGTCGTGTCGCCGTACGGGCGGACGATCCGCGAGGTCATCGGGTCGCTCCCTCCTCGAGCAGGTCGATCGCCGGGTTGAGGTACCCCTCCGCCCGCCCGACCACGCCGTCCAGCCCCTTGCCGGCATCGGCCGGCCGGCGCATGAGGCCGAAGGTGCCGTCCGCGATCGCGGCCAGCAGCGGGACGCCGTCGGGGTGCTCGACGATCCGCTCCAGCAGCTCGACCGCCTCGCCGAGCACCTGCCGTGCGCGCGTGGCGATGAAGCCGTCCCGCGGCGGGTGGAAGTCCTCGGCGAGGCCGGCGCACGCGCCGAGCACGTACCGGACGTTCTGCAGCGCCAGGTCCCGGTCGGACAGCCACGGGGTGACCACGGCCTCGGTCATCATCCCGACCAGAAGGATCGACTGCCCGGTCAGCACGCCCGCGAGGTTGAAGAAACCGTCCAGCAGGTGGCCGCGGAAGACGTCACCGGTCATGTGCTTGGTCGGCGGCATCCACTTCAGCGGCGCGTTCGGGAACAGCGTGCGGGCCAGGAGGGCGTGCGCCAGCTCCAGCCGGAAGGAGTCCGGCAGGTCCGGGTTGATCTCGAAGGCGTGCCCGAGGCCGATCTGCCAGTCGGCCAGCCCGGCCTCCTTCGCGAACGCCTCGTTGACCAGCTGGCTCACCGTCACGGTGTGCGCCGCCTCGACCGCGTCGGCGGTGGTCAGGTAGTTGTCCTCGCCGGTGTTGATGATGATCCCGGCGCGGGCGTGCACCTGCCGGCTGAACCGCTGGTCGACGAACGTGCGCACGGGGTTGATGTCGCGGAAGAGGATCCCGTACATCGAGTCGTTGAGCATCATGTCCAGCCGTTCCATCCCGGCCAGCGTCGCGATCTCGGGCATGCACAGCCCGGACGCGTAGTTGGTGAGCCGGACGTACCGACCCAGCTCGCGGCCGACGTCGTCCAGCGCCGCCCGCATCAGCCGGAAGTTCTCCTGGGTGGCGTAGGTGCCGGCGTATCCCTCGCGGGTCGCGCCCTCCGGGACGTAGTCCAGCAGGCTCTGCCCGGTGGAGCGGATCACCGCGATCACGTCGGCGCCCTCGCGCGCGGCGGCCTGCGCCTGCGGGATGTCCTCGTAGATGTCGCCGGTGGCGACGATCAGGTAGATCCACGGACGCCGGGGCTGGTCGCCCAGGCGCGCGATCAGCCGGTCGCGCTCGCGGCGGGCGGCGTCGATCCGGCGTACGCCCCGGGAGACCGCCGCGCGGGCCGACCGGCCGGCGCGCGTGGCGTCCCGCCCGGTCGGGATCCGGAACCCGATCCCGCCGGCCGCCGCCTTCTGCGCGCAGGTCAGCAGGTCCGGCGCCTCGTCCCGGGCGAGCGCGTCCCAGACCGGGAGTGCGACGCCGTGCTCCAGCCCGACGCTGTCCCGGACTGCCTCGACCAGGTGGTTGACCCAGGGCACGCGCTCCGGGTCGGCGCCGCTCAGCCCGGCCAGGCGCAGCGTCGCGCGCTCGACCGACACCGTGGTGTGGCTGCGCGCCATCGCGATCACCGGCGCGGTCACCCTGCCCGCCAGCCGCCTGGCGCGTCGCACCGTGGCCGCGTCCACCTCGAGTACGGCTGCCGTCCTGGCCCTGGCCACGCCTGCCCTCCTTGTGCCAAATTTCCTGTGTGAGCAGAGAATCAACGGACGATCTGCTCACAAGCCCGGTGACTGCCGGAAACCATCCCGTCGAGTCTACCCCGGGAAGGCCCTCTTTCTCACCCCACAGCACCCTAGAACCGACATTCACCCCCATGGGCGGACGGCGACGCGACATGCCGGTCGCCATTGACGCGGGTGCGCCCGGATGATGGGCTCCTCGCCCATCCCCCGGCGGCGGGCGGAGGAGGACACGTGGCGTACATGGCGATCCGCCGAGTCGTCGGCGTGGCCTTCCACGTCCTCTGGCGCCCCAAGATCACGGGCCTGGAGCACGTGCCGGCGACCGGCCCGGTGATCCTGGCCAGCAACCACCTGTCGTTCATCGACAGCTTCGTGATCCCGCTGGCGG
>JBKPQU010000430.1:0-8501 GCA_046734255.1 Actinomycetota bacterium | reverse complement strand
GAGTAGCGACGCGCGGAATCCACGGTTCTACCCGCCGGGCTACTCCCCCCAAGGACCCATTCCGGGTCAGAGCGCGCAGTTGACCAGCGTGGGTTCCAGCGAGAGCTCGATGCCGAAGCGGGTGCGGACGCCGTCGCGGAGGTGGCGGGCGAGCGCGAGGACGTCGGCTGCGGTCGCCGTCCCGCGGTTGGTGATCGCGAGGGTGTGCTTGGTCGACAGGCTGACGGGCCCGGGCAGGCCGTAGCCCTTCGCGAAACCCGAGTTCTCGATCAGCCAGGCGGCGCTCGTCTTGACCAGCCCGCCGGTGACCGGCCAGCGCGGCGCCGCGTCGGGCAGGCCCGCAGCATCGGCGGGATCCAGCACAGGGTTCGTGAAGAACGACCCTGCGCTCCAGGTGTCGTGGTCGGCGGGATCCAGCACCATGCCCTTGCTGCGCCGCAACGCCAGCACCGCCTCCCGCACCAGGGCCAGGGGCGCGCGCTCCCCTGTCTCGACCCCGAGCGAAGCGGCGAGCTCGGCGTACCGCACCGGCGCCGACTGCGTGCCCAGGGGCAGCTGGAACGTCACCTCGAGCACCACGAACCGCGGCGCCCCCCGGAACACGTCCACCTTCAGCCGCGACGAGCGATACCCGAACTCGCAGTCGGCCACGCTCAGCGTGCGCACCCGCGAAACCTGCCGGTCCCAGGTGCGCACCGAGGCGATCGTCTCGGCGACCTCCTGACCGTAGGCACCGACGTTCTGCAGCGGCGTCCCCCCGGTCGAGCCCGGGATGCCGGACAGCGCCTCGATCCCCACCCAGCCCTCGGCCACGGCGCGACTGACGACGGCGTCCCACCCCTCCCCGGCCGCGACCCGGACCGATGCGCCCGAGCACGCGTCGACCGACTCCACCTCCACGCCGGTCGAGGCGATCTGCACGACCGTGCCGTCGAAACCGTCGTCCGCGACCACGAGGTTCGAGCCGCCGCCGAGCACCAGCAGCGGCTCGCCGGCGGCGTCGGCCGCGCGGACGGCGTCGATCAGCGCGTCCGAGGTCCGCGCGGTGAGGAACCGCCGGACCGGGCCGCCAAGGCGCAGCGTCGTGTGGTCGGCGAGGACGACGGGTCCCGGAGCGATCGAGGCGGTGGAGGGAGACGCGGTGGTTGGGGAAGCGGCCGAGGCGTCTGGCACGCGGCACACGTTATCCGGACACTGCGGTCGAACCGCATCAGCCACCCCGGCCGCCGTCCGAAGCGGCGGTGTCCGCACCGGTGCCGTCCGCACCGACGGCACCCGGAAGGGGACGCGCGACGCCGGCCAGGCCGAAGGCAGCCATCACCGGGAGGAGGACGGCGGCCAGCGCCGCCGCGACGCCGACGGTGTTGCCCAGGCGGCCGATCAGCGGCGGACCGGCCAGGAAGGCGGTGTACCCGAGCGTGGCGACGACCGATACCCGGGCCGCGGCCCGGGAGGCGTCGTCCGCGGCGGCGCTGATCCCGACCGGGAAGGCGAGCGCGGCGCCGGCCCCCCACAGCAGCGCGCAGGCGAGGGCGGCGGCGTACAGGCTCCAGGTCCCGGCGAACCGGGAGCCGAGAGCGAACCCCCCGATGCCGAGCACGACCAGGCCCGAACCGATCCGCAGCGCCACCACCCGCCCGCGCCGGTCCAACAGCGCCGGCCCCGCGAGCCGGGTCAGTGTCATCGCGGCGGTGAACACGGCATACCCCACGGCGCCGGCCGCCGGCGGCACCCGGTAGCCGTCGACCAGGCCCAGCGCCAGCCAGTCGTTCGCCGAGCCCTCGGACAGGGTCATGCACAGGACGAGTACGCCGAGCAGCACCGTGCGCCGCTCCCGCCAGGCCGTCCGGCTCCGCGACCGCTCGGGACTCCCCTGCGCCGAACGGGTCGCTCCGCCGCCGGCGGCCTCGGCCTCCGCTCCCGGGAGGAAGTACCGGGTGGCCGGCAGCAGCACGCCGAGCACCAGGAGCGCCACCAGCGGCAGGTGAACCCGCAGCGGGATGCCGGCCGCGGCCGCCAGCGCCCCCACCCCGGCGCCCGCCACGGACCCGAGGCTCCAGGCGGCGTGGAACCGGGGCATGATCGAGCGCTTCAGCCGGCGCTCGACGTCCGCGCCCTCGACGTTCATCGCCACGTCCCAGGTGCCGCTGGCCGCCCCGAACGCCACGAACCCGACGACCACCCCGGCGAGCGCGGGCGAAGCCCCGACGACCGCCAGGCCGACGCACGCGATCACCCCGCAGACCACGACCGTCCGGGTCGGCCCGGCGCGCTGCACCACCGCTCCGGCCAGCGGCAGCGCGGACAGGGAACCGACCGAGACGGCCAGCAGCAGCACGCCCACCTGGCCCGGGGTCAGGGCGAACTCGTCGCGGATCGCCGGGATCCGCGAGGCCCAGCTGGCGAAGGCGAAGCCGTTGGTGACGAAGGCGATCGCGACCGCGTTGCGGGCGGAGCGCAGCCGCCGCGCGGGCTCGCTCCCGGTCCGGGTCGGCGTGATCAGGGCAGGCGGACGACCGCGCGGGTCCGGCCGAGGACCTTGTCTCCCGCGCAGGTCACCGAAAGGTCGACGGTGACCGTGCGCTCCTGCTCGTCCCTGGCCACCACAGCGCCGCGGACCTCCAGGGCCGCGCCCGTGTCGTCGTCCGGCACGACAACGGGCCGCGTGAAGCGGGTGCCGTACTCGCGCACCGCGCCCGGGTCGCCGCACCACTCGGTGACCAGTCGGACGGCGGTGGCCATCGTCAGCATCCCGTGCGCTATCACGTCCGGCAGACCGGCCTGCCGGGCCAGCCGGTCACTCCAGTGGATCACGTTGAAGTCGCCGCTCGCCCCGGCGTACCGGACCAGGTCCCGACGGCGGAGCGGGTACGTCCGGGCCGGCAGCTCCTGGCCGACCTCCACCGTGTCGAACGCCGGGCGGGCCGCAGCCACCTCGGTCACTCCGCACCTCCCCGCTCCACGATCGTGGAGACGACCGTGCTCACCGGGTCCCCCGCCTCGCCGGCCAGCTCGACCCGGGTGGTGACCATGGTGTGCCCGCCGGCCCGGCGGACGCCGTCCACGTGCAGCGTGGCGACCAACCGGTCCCCGGCAACGATCGGGCGGTGATGCACGAAGCTCTCCTCGCCGTGCACCACCCGGGAGTAGTCGATCTGCACGTCGGGGTCGGAGAACAGTTGTGCCTCGCTGCGCTGGGCGGCGATGACGGCGAACGTCGGCGGGGCGATCACGTCGGGGTAGCCGAGCGCCCGGGCCGCCTCCGGGTCGCTGTGGACGGCGTCCTCGGCTCCGATCGCGTCGGCGAACTCGCGGACCTTCTCCCGGCCCACCTCATAGGTGGGCGACTTGGGGTAGACCCGCCCCAAGATGGCTGGGTCGACTGGCATCGGCTACCTCCGGCCCCGGCGAGCGGCCCGGCAATACACGACCTGGGGGTCGACTGGCATCGGCTACCTCCAGTCCCGGCAGTCTCAGCGAACGGCCCGGCAAAACACGACGACCGCCGGACGGCGGTCGTCACGGTTGGTTCGAGGTGGTTTCACGAAGTGTCAGCGTGTCTCGCGGTGCGAGGTGTGCCGACCGCAGCGCGGGCAGAACTTCTTCAGCTCCAGCCGGTCCGGGTCGTTGCGCCGGTTCTTCCGGGTGATGTAGTTCCGCTCCTTGCACTCCGTGCAGGCCATCGTGATCTTGGGGCGGATGTCGGCGGTCTTCGTCGCCACGGTGCAGCCTTCTCTCGCGCTCGGTGCGGTCTGTCGCGGGCGGATGGTTCGGTCGGGCCTGCCTGGCCGGGCCCGGCAGGCCCCCCTGGTAGCGGAGGCCGGACTCGAACCGACGACACAGCGATTATGAGCCGCTTGCTCTACCGACTGAGCTACTCCGCCCGGGTCCGGCACCGTCCCCCGTCGCCCGAGGGTCGTGCGCCGGCCGGAGCCCCAATAGGGAATCGAACCCTAGACCTTCTCCTTACCATGGAGACGCTCTGCCGTCTGAGCTATTGGGGCCAGCGGTCTGCCAGCGTACACGGCGTCACCGGAACCCGGTAAATCCGCAACGATCAGCCCGGCCACTTCCTTCCGGCCGCCTTGACCGTGGCCCACACCTTCGCGTAGTCGGCGGCGGTCGCGTCCGCGCTGCAGCGCTGCAACCCGACCAGCACGCCGTAGGTGAAGGTGTTGTCGCCGTCCAGATGCGCGCGGGCGCCCAGGTCCAGCAGGACCCGCTGGGCGACGATGCTGTCCTGGTGGGCCCCCAGGATCTCCTGGATGGACTCCATCCCCGCCGCGAACTTCGTAGCTCGCTTGCCGAACACGCTGCTCACCGACTCCCCCGCGTACCGGGCCCGCTTGGCGGCCTTGCGCACCTCGTGCATCCGCAGGTCGCGCTGCTCGGCGTCGGGCGCTTCGTCCGCGGCGACGGCGGCGCGCTGCACCCGGCGCAGGGTGTGCTGCACCCGGCGCTCGAGCACCTTCTCGGCCTTCTTCGTGGCGACCTCGCTCAGCGGCGGGTCGGCGAGCAGGTCCGCCAGCCGCCCCAGCAGGCTCAGGTAGCGCTCGCCGTCCAGCTCGACCAGGACGTCTGCGAACGCCTCGGTGTAGGTGGTGCGCAGCTCGTCCTCGAGCCGCTTGGCCACCGGCCCGAGGACCAGCTCCGCGGGCAGGCTCTCGAGCTCGCCGGTCAGGCGCTCGTGCATCACCTCGGCGTCGCGGGCCTCGCCGAGGACGCCGCCCAGCCACTTCAGCTCATCGCGCAGCGGATCGGTGACCTCGCGGTCGAACAGCGGGCGGAAGGTGGCCAGCGCGCTGCGCAGCCGGCGGGTGGCCACGCGCATCTTGTGGACGGCGTCGTCCGCCTCCGTCCGGACGTCCGGATCCCTGGACTGGAGCTCTTCGACCTGCTCGCGCACGTGGGCCAGCGCGACGTCGCCCGCCCTCGGTCGCTTGCCGGCGGGGGCACCGGGGCGGGACGGCCCGGTGGCCTCCAGCCGGTCGGACAGCGCCCGGGCCAGCTTCGACTCCTTCCCCGCCGCCTTCGCGCCGGCACGCCGCAGCGCCTTCGTGGCCGCCGCCAGCAGCTCCGGGGTGCCGTCGACGAGCTCGACCTCCACCTCCCGCCAGGTGCTGGTCGTGACCGCCTCGCCCATCGTCTCGGCGGTGACACCGTCGTCGGCGACCTCGGCGAGCACGGTCCCCTCGGCGTCGAGCAGGCGGTGCACCTTGCGGCGGGTGGTCAGCCGTGCCACCGGCCCGAGCTCCGCCGCCCGGGTCCGGGCGCGGGTGAGACCGATCAGCTCCTCCGGCACACCGTCGGTGGGCCGACCGGGCGGGCGGCGGAGCTCCAGCCGCCGCTGCGCCCCGGCCGGCAGCTTCAGGTGCCAGCCCGCGTCGCTCCCGCCGGTACGGCGGCGCAGCGTCGCGCTGCTGCGCAGCAGGCGAAGGTCATCGGTGTCGAAGTAGGTGGCGACCAGCCGCTGCAGCCGGAGCGGCTGCACCTCGGCGACCTCCGGCAACCCCGCGAGATCGGGCAGGTGGAACGCCTCGCCGACGTCGAACTTGGCCTCGATCTCCAGGTGCCGCTCCACCGCGTTCCTTCCTGCCCTGGCTCGACAGAATCGGCGACCGGGGGACGGCCGCCCAGGCATGCGCCACCGTCCGGCCGGGGACAAGGAGATCCTCTTTCCCTGCCGTTCACCTTCTGTATGCCTTGGGGCGAGTCTACCCGTCCGTCGTCGCGATCCGGACCGCCGGATCGACGCATCGTCATCGCTCCCGGGTGGTTCACCGGTATGGGTGACCCTCCGTCGACGACGCTCCGGCCGCGAGCGAGGCCCGGGCTACGTCGCCGGCGTCTCCGTCCCGGAGGTCTCGGAGGTCTCGGACGGCGTGGCCAGGACCGGGCTGCGCATCCGGCTCATCGCCAGGTACAGCCCACCGGCCACGATCACGCCGATGAACCAGGTGTAGGGGCCGAGCGTCTCGGCGTACGCCGGCGGGCCGTAGACCGGCAGGATGCTGGAGAAGATCGCAGCGATGCCGGCCGCGATGAACGCCCGGATGTTCCACCCGCCGCGGAACCGGAACTGCCCGCCCTCCCGGTAGAGGTCCGGGACATCCAGCTGGGTCCGCCGGATCAGGTAGTAGTCCACGATGATCACGCCGAACAGCGGGCCCATCGTGGAGCCGATCGCGTTGACGAAGCTCGGCGCGTTGTCCCAGGGGTGCAGCGGGAAGAGCAGGAGCGCGATGATCGCCGCGATCAGGCCGCCCCTGCGGAAGCTGATGTGCTTCGGCGCGACGTTGGAGAAGTCGAAGGCGGGGCTGACGAAGTTGGCGACCACGTTGATGCCGAGTGTGGCCACCGCGAAGGTGATCGCGGCGAGCAGCACGAGGAAGACGTTGTTGAACCGCGCCGAGATGTTCGCCGGCTCGAGGATCACCTCGCCGTAGACCCTGCTGGCGGCCGAGGTGGTCAGCGCGGCGACCAGCGAGAAGATGATCAGGTTGACCGGCAGGCCCCAGAGGTTTCCCTTCCGGAGCGTCTTCTTGTCCGGGACGAACCGTGCGAAGTCGCAGAAGTTGAGGAACAGCGCGGCGAAGTAGGTGATCCACGTGGCCGCGATCGCGGCGATCGCCGCCAGCGTCCCGGGTGTGACGTCGAGCCCGGTGGCGGTCTTGGCCAGGTCGGCGAGCTCCTTCGGGCCGATGTCCACGGTGAACGACACCCCGCCGGCCTCGACCGAGAGCCACACCGCGAGCAGCAACATCATGATCCAGACGGCCGGGCCGGAGAAGTCCTGGAACTTCCGGACGGTCTCCATCCCGTGGCTGATGATCAACAGCTGCGCGCCCCAGACCGCGAGGTAGCAGATCACCTCCAGCCCGCTGTGGTCGAACAGGTGGGTGGTCTCGTGGAAGTGCCGTGGACCGCTGTATCGCAGCAGGAACGCCACGATCGCCCCGGAGGCCGCGGCGGTCTGAGCGCCGTACCAGAACGTCGCCACGATCGCCCGGATCAGCGCGGGCACGTTGGCTCCGAAGACCCCGAACGAGGCGCGCGAGAGCACCGGGTAGGGCACGCCGGTCTTCACCCCGGCGTTGCCCATCAGCGACATCAGCCAGAAGATCACCAGCGACCCGACACCGATGCCGATGATGAACTTCAGCGTGTTGCCCGCGACGAGGAACAGGCTGGCGGCGAGGAAGTAGCCGTACAGGCTGTGCACGTCCGACGTCCAGACGTTGAAGACGCTGAACGCACCCCACCTGCGCTCCCGTGCCGGGGCCAGGTCCTCGTTGTACAGCCGCTGGGAGTAGCCGGAGGGAGCAGAGACTTCGGACACGGCCATGGCAACTCCAACCCTGATTGGGGTCGGCGCGGTCCTGGCCCGACGGCGGCGCCAGCCCTCCTATGTCACGTAACGAATCGTGACTCAAAGGGTTCTATCCGTGCAATGCCCCCCAATGAGGGCATTGCACGGATAGCGGGCGGCGGGCCGCGGCGCGTGTGCCGGTCAGGCGGACGGCGGCGCGAAGAACTCCAGCGCGATGTTGTCCGGGTCCCGGAAGGACACGCCGGAGCCGTAACCGGCGTCCTTCAGCTCGCCGTGCGCGATCCCGAGTTCGTCCAGCCGGCCTGCCCACGCGACGAGCTCGTCCCGGTCGGCGACGCCGAACGCGATGTGGTCCAGCCCGAGACGCCGCTCGTCGAACCGGTCGCCACTGGGGACGCCCTCCGGGAAGCCGTGCAGTCCGAGCAGCCCTCCCCCGACCAGGAACACGACGTGCCGGAAAGGCCCCGTGTCCTCGTCGAGGACGGGATCGGATCCCAGCAACCGCTGGTACCAGGGCACACTCACCGACAGATCGCGCACCGTGATGGCGACGTGGGTCACGCCGGGAAAGTCAGGCACGGGTCCCTCCCTGATCCGTAGGCAGCCGCCGGACGGCTGCGGCATCCGGACCTTAGCCCCGAGACCGCCCGGCGGGAAACCGCCGTCGCGGGATGATCACCAGCGGTCACGCCCGTCCCGGACGGCGACCGCGCCAAACCGCCCCGGGCGGTGGGGCGCCCGGTGAGATCGTGAACGGGTGGACGCGCAGGTACGGATCCGGCTCTGCGGTCCCATCGCGGTCGAGCGCGGCGGCCGGGTGCTCGCCGGGCGGGAGCTCGGCAGCCGCAAGGCGCGCACGCTGCTGGGGGTGCTCGCCGTCGAACGGGGGCACCTCGTCACCACCGACCGCATCGTCGACCTGCTCTGGACGGGCGGGGTGCCGCGCGACCCCGCGGCCAACGTCGCCACGCTGGTGAGCCGGCTGCGCGCCGTCCTCGGCGAGGGCGTGCTGCAGGGCTCCCGGTCCGGCTACGGCCTGCTGACCGGCGGCGCGTGGAGCGTGGACGTCGACCGCGCGCGGCAGCTGGTGGACGAGGCCGGCTACCGCTCCGCCCGGGAGGAACCCGCGCTCGCGCTGGCCGCGGCGTCCGCCGCGCTCGACCTCCTGGGC
>JBKPQU010000429.1:0-4621 GCA_046734255.1 Actinomycetota bacterium | reverse complement strand
GACTACTTCGAGGGCGTCGCGCTGGACGCCGCCGACGGCCGGCACGTCGTCGTCAACCCGCAGTCCTGGTGGTCGGCGCTGACCACGGTCCTGGACGACATGCGGCAGCTGCAGCGGCACGTGGGCTCGGAGATCCAGGTGCGCGCCCACGACCTCCAGCAGGCGGCGACCCAACGCATCGCCGGCCTGACCGCATTGGTGCTGCTGTGCTTGGGCGCGTCGATCTACCTTGCCGTGCTCGCGTCGCTGTCGATCACCCGACCGCTGGCGGCCCTGGCGGCCGAGGCCGACAGCGTCGCCGCCGAGCGGCTTCCCGAGGCGGTCGCCCGGGCGCAATCCGGCGAGGACGTCGCCGAGCCGCCCGAACCCGTGCGGATCCCCGCCCGCGCGACCAGCGAGATCCGTTCGGTGGCCTCCGCGCTGGACCGCGTGCAGTCGGTCGCCTTCGGTCTCGCGACCGAGCAGGCGATGCTCCGCCGCAGCACGACGGAGTCACTGGCCAACCTCGGCCGGCGCAACCAGAACCTGCTCCGGCGCCAGCTGGGCTTCATCACGATGCTCGAGCGGGAGGAGCTCGACCCGTCCGGTCTGGCGAACCTATTCGAGCTGGACCACCTCGCGACCCGCATGCGCCGCAACGCGGCGAGCCTGCTCGTGCTGGTGGGAGCCTCCAGCCCGCGGCAGTGGACCTCACCGGTACCGGTGGCCGACGTCATCCGGGCCGCGGTCTCTGAGGTCGAGGAGTACCGCCGGGTCTCGCTCCGGCGGGTCGACGAGGCGTTCGTGGCCGGCACCGCCGTCGGCGCCGTCGCGCACCTCCTGTCGGAACTGATCGAGAACGGGCTGGCCTTCTCCCCGCCGGACTGCGACGTGGAGATCCAGGGACGGCGGATGAGCGACGGCTACCTCGTCGTGGTCACCGACCAGGGGGTCGGGATGACCCCCGAGGACCTCGACAGGGCGAACGCCCGGCTGCGCGGCGAGGGCGACTTCATCGCCGCGCCCACGCGCTTCCTCGGTCACTTCGTCGTGGGTCAGCTGGCGCGGGAGTCCAACGTGTCGGTCGAGCTGCGCCCCTCGCCGGTCACCGGCATCACGGCACGCGTGATGCTGCCGCCGTCCGCGCTGGTCTCGTCTCCCATGGTGGAGGGCAGGGTCGACGCCAGGGTGGCCGGCGCGGCCGTGCCGGCGCGAGCCGGCGTCCACCGCGAGCCACCCGTGCAGGAGCTGGGCTCCTCGCCGTTCTCCCTCTCGCAGCCGGCCGAACCGGCACTGGCGATCACCGGGCCGACGGGGCTCGAGGTCGCGGTCGACGCGCCGGACATCTCGCCGTCGCAGCGCAACGGATCGGACCCGGCGACGCCGGACATGCCGGGAAGCCCTGCCGCGCCGGCCGCGGTCGCCACCGCGGAGCCCGCCCTGCGATGGACGCCTGGGCCGGAGTCCGGCCTGCGGATGGGGACCGAGGAGCTGGACGTCGAGCGCACCCGGAACGGCCTGCGGAAGCGCACTCCGCGCGAGCGGCGGACCCCGGTGCGGCCGGAGCCCGCCGCGTACACCTCGCCGACGCTGGCGGCCGACCCCTGGGTCGGCGTGGACGACTCACCGGGCGAGGTGCGGGTCCGGCTGTCGGCACTGCTGGCCGGCGTGCACCGCGGCCACGACGAACCCCTTGCGCCAGCCGCAACACCGGGGGGCCGCAACGATGTCGAGCCCGCGGAGGGAATCGAATGAGCATCGACGCCCATACCGACCGCCACCAGTTCGGGTGGCTCCTGGGCAACTTCGTCCACCACACCGACGGCGTCCGGGAGGCCGTCGCGGTCTCCTCCGACGGCCTGCTGATCGCCGGCTCCGACGGACTGAGCCGGTCCGAGGCCGACCACCTGGCCGCGATCGTCTCCAGCATGGCCAGCCTGGGCCGCAGCGCCGCGCGGAAGTACGACTTCGACGGCCTGCGGCTCATCATGATCGAGATGGCCCGGGGGTTCCTCCTGGTCTCGGTGATGTCGGGGGGCAGCTGCCTCGGCGTGCTGGCCGAGGGGAACTGCGACATCGGCCTGATCGGCTACGAGATCGCCTCGCTGGCGCAACGCTTCGGGCCGCTGCTCACGCCCGAACTCATCTCCGCGTCGCGGCAACTCCTCCCCCAGTGACCAGCAGCGAGCGCACCGGATCCGGGACGCTCAACGACACCGGGCCCCGGTCACCGGACCCCCGGATGATCCCGCCCTGGCCGGCCCCGCCTCCGAACAGACCCGCGGCGATCCAGGAGGAGCGGCGCCCGCGGCATGCCGAGCCCCCCGCCGCCCCCGACGACCTGGTGATCCGCCCGTTCCTGCTGACCGGCGGGCGGACCCGACCGATCCAGGACGGGCTCCGGGTCGAGGCGCTCGTCCGGGCCCAGCCCCCCGCGCTCACCGCACCGCTGCGGTTCGAGGCGCGCCGGATCGTCGAGGCCTGCCAGCAACCCACGTCGGTGGCGGAGGTCGCCGCCGAGCTCCGCCTTCCGCTCGGCGTCACCCGCGTGCTGGTCGCCGACCTGGTGGCCGACGGTTGCCTGCAACTCGCGGAACAGCAGGAGTTGTCGGTCGAGCTCATCGAGAGGATCAGGGATCGTGTCCGCGCGCTCTAGTCAGGCCTCCGCACCGATCTCGGTGAAGATCGTGATCAGTGGTGGCTTCGGAGTCGGCAAGACGACGTTCGTCGGCGCGATCTCCGAGGTCGAGCCGCTGGTCACCGAGGCGGAGATGACCGACGCCTCGATCGGGGTGGACAACCCGAGCGCCGCGACGGGCAAGACGACGACCACGGTCGCGCTCGACTTCGGCCGGATCACCCTGGACGCCTCGCTACTGCTCTACCTGTTCGGCACGCCGGGGCAGGACCGTTTCGCCTTCCTCTGGGACGACCTCGTAGAGGGAGCGCTCGGCGCCGTCGTCATGGTCGACACGCAACGTGTCGGCGACTGCTTCGCGGCCGTCGACTACTTCGAGGAGCACGACATCCCCTTCCTGGTCGCCGTCAACGTCTTCGAAGGGGCCCGACGATTCGAGCTGGAGGAGGTTCGCGAGGCGCTCGGCGTCGGCGACGACATACCCGTCGTCGAGTGCGATGCGCGGCTGCGGGCCTCGGTCAAGGGAGTCCTGGTGGCATTGACCGAAGAGGTGCTGGCGAAGCGGCTGGCGGGCGAGCCGGAGGTGGCAGCGCGATGAGGCGGCCACTGCTCCGTGTCCGGACGGCGTCGGTCGTGCTGGGCCTCCTGGCTGCGGTGGCGCTCGGCGGGTGCGGGTCGCCCCGCCCGGCGGTGGTCGCCGCTCCGGGTCCGGCGCCGGCACCGTGCGGCACGCTGAGGATCGCCGTCAACCCGTGGGTGGGTTACTCGGCGAACGTCGCCGTCGTGGCCTACCTCGCCAAGCACCAGCTGGGCTGCACGGTGGTGGAGAAGAGCGAGCCCGAGGAGGCTGCCTGGAAGGACCTCGCCGCCGGGCGGTTGGACGTGATCCTGGAGAACTGGGGCCACGACGACCTGAAGCGCACCTACATCGACGAGAGGAAGGTTGCCGTCGAGATCGGGCTGACCGGCAACAAGGGCGTGATCGGGTGGTACGTCCCGCCGTGGATGGTCGAGCAGTACCCCGACATCACCGACTGGCAGAACCTCAATAAGTACGCGCACCTGTTCGAGACACCGACGTCCGGTGACAAGGGCCAGCTGCTAGACGGAGACCCGACGTACGTCACCAACGACGAGGCACTCGTGCGCAACCTCGACCTGGATTTCACGGTGAAGTTCGCGGGCAGCGAGGAGGCGCTGATCAAGGCGTTCCGGGACGCGGAGGAACAGCACACGCCGCTGCTCGGCTACTTCTACTCCCCGCAGTGGCTGCTGTCGGAGATCCCGCTGGAGCACGTCGCGCTGCCTGCGTACACGCCGGGGTGCGACGCCGACCCGCGCACCGTCGCCTGCGACTACCAGCCGTACGACCTCGACAAGATTGCGAACAAGGCCTTCGCCGACTCCGGCAGCCCCGCGGTCACGCTGGTGAAGAACTTCCAGTGGACGAACGACGACCAGAACGAGGTCGCCCGCGACATCACCGTCAACAACCTGACGCTCGACCAGGCCGCGAAGAACTGGCTCGCCGCGCACCGCGCCCAGTGGCAGCACTGGCTACCGGCGACCGAGCCCGATTCTCCCTGATCATCCCGTCTTCGGTACGCCCGTCTGGGTGATCGCCGGCGCCCCTCTCCGGGGCCTCAGCGACCCGCGCCCGGGCCCGTTCGTCATTCCTTTGGCCGCCGACATCGCGGGCGTTCCGGACAATCCCGGAGGCCATCTCGCCCGACGCCTTGATTCCTGTGAGGCGTCGCCGATCGGGCACGACGAGCTAGGCGTGAGACGACCCTGACCGTCGGGGCGGAACGACGACCCTGACGGTCGGGGCCCGATTGCTGTCATACCCGGCCGAGAGCGCTCGGCGGTCAACGCATGGAGGCAGATCGCAATGACGCGCAACAAGATCGCAATCTTGCTGGCCGCCGCCGGCTTCGCCATCACCGCTGGCTCCGCCTACACGGCCGCCATTGACGCGACGGCCGGCGACGCGTTCATCGGCTC
>JBKPQU010000428.1:0-11772 GCA_046734255.1 Actinomycetota bacterium | reverse complement strand
GAGGGCGACGGCGTCGCGGGGGCGCAGCAGGACGTGCGGGTCCTCGGCCGACGGCAGCAGCGGGGTGTCCGGTAGCCGGTCCAGCAGGACGCGGCGCAGCGCGCCGTCCAGGACGCCGGTGGGCAGGCCGGGTGGGAGCAGGCCGAGGACGGCGTCGCCCGCGGCGGCCCGCTCGGCGAGCAGGTCGGCGTAGGCCTGCCCGGCCTCCTCGACCAGCAGGTCGGTGGCCGGGCCGGGGGCGACGTGACGGCGGGTGCCCTCCATGGGGAGGGAGGCCAGAAGCAGCGCCGGCCACGGCAACGGCTCGTCGCTCGGCGTCGGCGCATGCAGGACTCCCGGGACCGGCGTCGCGAGCGGGTCCCGGGGCAACGCCCAGGTGACCTGCCAACCCGTGCGGGCCCGCTCCTCGGTCGGGCGGTCGGCCAGCAGCGCGGGGTCGAGGTGTCCTTCCCGGCGCACGATGTGCCAGCGCGAGCCGACCGCGCCCAGAGTGCGCGGCGGGAGGCCGGGCGCGTCGACGGTGACCTCCGCAAGCGCCGGCAGCGCGAGCAGCAGGGGGTCGCCGACCTCGTCCAGCAGCCGCAGCACGAGGTCCTCCGCCGCGGCGTCGCGCAGCGGCAGCAGCACCGCGGTGTCGTAGCCCTGGGGCGCGCTCCCCTCGGTCTCGAACGGCAGCCGCAGCACGGGCACGTGGCCGTCGCGCCGGGCCAGTTCCTCGCCCAGCCCGGGTGAGTCGGCGGCCGCCGCCTCGACCAGCGCGCGGGTGTCGGCAGCGGAGAACCGCACCCCGCCCGAGCGTGAGATCACCGCGGGCTCGTCGGTGACCGCGAGCACCGCGGCGAAACCCACGCCGAAGCGGCCGACGGCCTCGAGGTCGTCCCGCTTGGCGGAGGCGCGCAGGGTGGCCAGGGCCTGGACACCGGCGGCGTCCAGCGATGCTCCGCTGTTCGCGGCCACGAGGACGGCACGCCCGTCCATCTCTCGCAGGGCCAGCAGCAGCCGCCCGGGGACGCCCGCCCGCGCGGCGGCGTCGGCGGCGTTGGCCGCCAGCTCGACCAGCAGCCGGTCCCGGTAGCCGCCGAGCGCCAGGTCCTCCTCGGCGTTGGCGTCCTCGCGGAACCGCACGGGGGACGCAGACCATGCCGCGAGCACCCGCTCGCGCATACCCGCCGCGCCGAACGGGTCGGTCACGGCTGCGTGCCCTGCGCCCCCTCGGGCGTCTCGCTCGCCGGAGGCTCCTCGCCCGGCGCCTGCGCCGAAACCTTCTCCGGCGTGACGCTCACCGGAGGCTCCTCGCCCGGCGCCTGCGCCGAAACCTTCTCCGGCGTGACGCTCACCGGAGGCTCCTCGCCCGGCGCCTGCGCCGAAAGCTTCTCCGGCGTGACGCTCACCGGAGGCTCCTCGCCCGGCGCCTGGGCTTCCTCGACCGCGGCTTCGGCGGGCTGCTCGGCCTGGCCGTCGACGGGCTGTTCGGTCGCGATCTCGACCGGCTGCTCGGTGATCGACTCCACGGGCTGCTCGCCCGTGCTGTCCGCCGGCTCGCCCGCGGCGTCCTGCGGCGCGTCGTCCGGAGCGTCCCCCGGGCGGGACGGCACGACGACCGGTTCCGCGCCCATCTCGTCCAGGACCGGGGATGGGAGGCCCTGGGCCTCGGGTGGCTCGAGATCGATCTCGCTGTGCGCTCCGCAGCCGTGATCGACGCTGACCACCCGCCCGTCGGAGGGCGACCACTCGTTGGCGCACACCCCGAACAGCAGGCGCAGGGCGCCGGCCAGCGGCACGAAGTAGCCGCACGTCGCGCACGCGGCAGGGGCACTGACCGCGACATCGGCGGTCGGCCCGTTCGGGCCGGCGTACCAGCGCGCCGCGGCAACGTCCCGTCCGACGGGTCCCAGCACCCGGGCGCGGCCGAGGCCCAGCTCCCAGATCGCGAACTGGTCGGCCTCCTCGTCGCCCACGCTGGTGTAGCCAGGTTCCAGGTTGGGGTCGTCCGCCCGGTAGGGCAGGACGTCGCCGGCGCCCAGGTCGCCGGGGGCGATCCGCTCGGACCACGGCACCCACGCCGGTGCGAGCACCGAGTCCGGGCCGGGAAGCAGGCAGACCTCCGACACGGTCGCGGTGCGGGCGCGGGACGCCCGCGCCACCGTCACAGCCCAGCGCCATCCGCGGTAGCCGCGGGAGGAGCAGGCGAAGTAGTGGGTGACCACGCGCTCGCCCTCCGGCACCGCCTCGATGTGGTCGCCCACGGCGCCGGGTCCGGCGACGTCCTCGGCCGCCTGCCGCGCGATCTCGACCGCCGCCACCGCAACGGCGTCGATCCCCCCGCGCTGGCCGCCACCACCTGGCCCGGAGCCCTCCGCACCGATCTCACCGTCGGTCACGTTCGTCACCTGCACGACTCGATTCTCCCGCATCCCGGAAGCGGATAGCGCCGGGGCGGCGACTGGCGGTGAGTTGGGCAGGATGTCGGTGTGGGCCAGCCCGCCGGCGAGGAGCAGCACCGGAGGAGCGTTCCGCCGCGTGCCGCAGCTGGCTCGCCGGTGGGGCCCCGCTCGTGGGGACGGCGGCTGTCCCGTGGGCTGAAGCGGGCGCGCACCGCCACGGCGCGCTCCGCCCGGGCGAGCGTGCGCGGGCTCCGGGCGCTGACCCAGGCGCAGGGGGCGGGAGACTCCGGGCTGGCCCGGATGCTGGAACTGCACCTGGTCTCCACCGCTGCGGACACCCTGATCGTGACGGCTCTGGCGAGCACGATCTTCTTCGCCGTCCCGACCGACGAGGCACGCTCCCGCGTGGCCACCTCGCTCGCGGTCACGATGGTGCCGTTCGTGCTGCTGGCGCCGGTGATCGGCCCGTTGCTGGACCGGCTCCGGCACGGCCGCCGGTACGCGATGGCCGTGACCATGGTCGTGCGGGCCTTCCTGGCCTGGGTGATGGCCGGCGCGGTCGGCGGGGCAGGGAGCACCGAAGCCAAGTTCAGCCTGTACCCGGCCGCCTTCGGATTCCTCCTCTGCCAGAAGGCCTACCTGGTCAGCCGAGCCGCCGCGCTGCCCCGCGTGCTGCCCCGCGGCATCGGCCTCGTCGCGGCGAACTCACGGATCTCGATGTTCAGCCTCGCCGCGATGGGGCTGGCGGCCCCGCTCGGCGCCGGCCTGACCACCTGGTTCGGTGCCTCGGTCACCCTTCGCCTCGCGTTCGTGGTCTTCGCCGCGGGCACGGCGCTCGCCCTGACCCTGCCCGCGGCGGTGGACGCCGCGGTGAACGGCGGCCGTCCCGCGTCAGGCGCCGATCGCGCCCGCGAGACCGTCCGGCCCAGCCGGTGGCGTACCGGACCCCGGATCGTGCTCGCGCTGCGCGGCAACACCGCGCTGCGGGCATTCACCGGCTTCCTCACGCTGTTTCTCGCCTTCCGGTTGCGGACCGAGCCGCTCACCGGGCTCTCCGACACCGTGGCCGTGGCGCTGGTGATCGCCCTCGCCGCCGTCGGTGGGGCGATCGGGACGGCGTTGGGCAGCCTGCTGCGCCGGGCCCGGCCGGAGGGCATGGTCGTGCTGGTGATGGTGCTGACCACGACGGCTGCCGGGTGGGCCGCCGTCGACTACGGCCTCTGGCCGGTGCTCGCCGTGTGCCTGATCGCCGGGCTGAGCCAGGCGCTGGGCAAGCTCTGCCTCGATGCACTGATCCAGCGGGAGGCGCCGGAGGACCGCCGCACCTCGGTGTTCGCACGCTCCGAGACGTTGCTGCAGCTGGCCTGGGTCCTCGGCGGTGCGGCCGGACTGGTGCTGCCGCTGTCCGGTGCCTGGGGGATGTCGCTCGCGGCGTCGGCGCTCGTCGTCGCCACTGCCCTGATCGCCGTGTCGGCGCGCTCGCAGGCCGTCCGCTCGACCGGCACGCGGGGCCGTCCGGCAAAGCCGTGACCCGCGGAGTCAGGCCTCGAGATCGTCGGCGACGGCGCGCAGGAGGGAGGCCACCTTGTGGGCGGTACCGCGGTCCGGGTAGCGGCCGCGGCGCAGGCCGTTGCCGATGCCGTCGAGCAGCTTGATCAGATCCTCGACGATCACGGACATGTCCTCGGCGGGCTTCCGGGTGGCCCGGACGACCGAGGGCAGGGGATCGAGCAACCGCACCGACAGCGCCTGCAGGCCGCGCTTTCCCTCGGCGACACCGAACTCGATCCGGGCTCCGGGGTTGAGCGTGGCGGTGCCCGCCGGCAGGGCGGAGGCGTGCACGAACACCTCGCCGCCCTCGTCGTTGGCGACGAAGCCGAATCCTCGCTCGGCGTCGAACCACTTCACCTTGCCAGTAGGCACGTCAGTCCCTCTGCCTCATGGTTGCGCTGTCGCTGGGTGCGCTGATGGCGCGGCACCAGGCTATCCGGCCCGGCAAGTGGATTGGGGACCGCCGACCCCCGGGAGATCCCGGGGGTCGGCGGGGTCGTTCGCCTGCGGTGGTCACACCTCGATCAGGGCGTCGTGCACCGCGCGGTATCTCTGGAACGCCCGGCGCAGATCCTCGGTCGAATCCCCGTCCGCCAGGCGGTCCAGCGACTGGTGCAACTGCGCCATCGCGTCCTCGACAAGCGCGGCGGCCTGCCGGACGGCCCCGGCCGGGTCGTCGACGAACCGTCCCTGCAACTGCGTCCAGGACTCCTCACCCGGCCTGCCGCCGGCGGGACCGGGTACGGCGGTGGGTGTCGGCTCCGGCGGCAGCACCGGCTCCCGCCGGGACGCCGGCTCCAGTGGCATCTCCTCCACCGGCGGCAGTGTCTCCTCCGGCAGCGGCGCCCTGTCCGCCGGCAGCAGGGCCTCCTCCGGCACCACGTCGTCCCGGAAGGCGTCCTCGGGCGGCAGTGTCCGCTCCGGCATCGACTCTGGCATCGACTCCGGCATCGGTGTCCGTTCGGGCGGATCGGCCACAGGTCGTGGCCCGGTCCGCGGAGTCTCCCGCGAGGTCATCGCTCCACCTCCGTTCCGTCCATCTCGGTGCGGTCCAGGTCGATCCGACGGTCGCGCGCGACCGCTCGGTCGGCGTCGACCGTGCCCCGACGGGTCGGCGCCGTCTCCCCCGTGCCATCCGGCTCGACCATGTTGTCGAACAGCGCCCGGTAGTGAACGAAGGACTGGCGCAGGTCCTCCGTGTCCAGCGAGCCCGATCGGCGATGCCGGTCGTAGGCGGCGTGCGCGGCGCGGTAGTTCTCCACGACCGCGGGATGGTCGGCGGCCACGAGCGCGGCTCGCTCCTCGAAGTCGTCGACGGGATAGCCGCCCTCCCGCATCAAGGCGGTGAGCAGCGTGTCCGCCGAAGCGACGGCCTCGGCCGGCGCGTCCACGAAGCGGGCCTGCACGAGGTCCCACTCGGAGAGCCAGCGCTGCCGCGCGGCGGGGCTGAGTGTCTTGATGTCCAAGGCGTCCCGGCGGTCGGCGACGTCCGCGAGCTCGCGCTCCGCGTCACGCTGGCTACCGGTTCGCTCGATGGCGCGGTCATACTCGGGCCCGAAGCGCTCGCGCAGCCTGGCTCGCTTGGTCCGCTGGCTGTTCCACAGGACCGCCGCGATCACGGCGATGACCACGAGGACGAGTATCACCCACACGATGGCATTCATTGGGTCCTCCCTCGGTGTCGCGGGAACCTCACCGCGACCCAACGATGGTCGACCCGGGTGGACCTTCTCGCCTGTCGAGATGGCACGCCGCTCAGGCGTGCCGGATCGCCGCGGCCTCCTCCAGCCCCAGGATGCCGACCGCCTGCTCACGCATCTCGACCTTGCGCACCTTGCCGGTCACGGTCATCGGGAAGCCGTCGACGACGTGCACGTACTTCGGAATCTTGTAGTGCGCGAGCCGGTCTGCGCAGAACGCGCGGACGGCCTCCGCGGTGAGCGTCTCCCGGTCGGGCTTGAGCACCACCCAGGCCATCAGCTCCTCGCCGTAGACGGCATCCGGCACCCCGATCACCTGGACGTCGGCGATGTCCGGATGGGTGTAGAGGAACTCCTCGATCTCGCGCGGGTAGACGTTCTCCCCCCCGCGGATGACCATGTCCTTGATCCGGCCGGAGATGTTGACGTAGCCCTCGGCGTCCATCACCGCCAGGTCCCCGGTGTGCATCCAGCCGGCCACATCGACCGCCTCGGCGGTCTTCGCGGGCTCCTCCCAGTAGCCCAGCATCACCGAGTAGCCGCGCGTGCACAGCTCTCCCGGCGCTCCCCGCGGCAGCTCGAGGCCGGTGATCGGATCGATGATCTTCACCTCGACGTGCGGCATGACGGTTCCGACCGTGGACGTGCGGCGGACGAGGTCGTCGTCGCGGCGGGTCATCGTCGAGACCGGCGACGTCTCGGTCATCCCGTAGGCGATCGTCACCTCTTCCATGTGCATCTCGGCGACGACCCGCTTCATGACCTCCACCGGGCAGGGCGAGCCCGCCATGATGCCGGTCCGCAGGCTGGACAGGTCGACGGTGGCGAAGTCGGGGTGGCCGAGCTCGGCGATGAACATCGTCGGGACGCCGTACAGCGCCGTGCACCGCTCCTCCGCCACCGCGCCCAGGGTGGCGGCCGGGTCGAAAGCCGGTGCCGGGATCACGATGCAGGCGCCGTGGGTCGTGGCCCCGAGGTTGCCCATCACCATGCCGAAGCAGTGGTAGAAGGGCACCGGCAGGCAGACGCGGTCGCGCTCGGTGAACCCCAGCACCTCGGTGACGAAGTACCCGTTGTTGAGGATGTTGTGGTGCGACAGCGTCGCACCCTTGGGGAAGCCGGTCGTCCCCGACGTGTACTGGATGTTGATCGGGTCGTCGAAGGACAGCGTGGCCATCCGCTCGTCCAACCGGTGGTGGTCCGCCCGGCCGCCGCGCTCGGCGAGTGCGTGCCAGGAGTCTTCGCCGAGAAAGACGACGTCCGCGAGGTCGCGGCACTCCGGGCGAACCTCGGTGACCATCGCGCGGTAGTCGCTGGTCCGGTGCGCCGTCGCGCTGATCAGCATGCGCATCCCGGACTGGTTGATCACGTATTTCAGCTCGTGGCTGCGGTACGCCGGATTGACGTTGACGAGGATCGCGCCGATCTTCGCGGTGGCGTACTGCACCAGGACCCACTCGGCGCAGTTCGGCGCCCAGATACCGACCCGGTCCCCCTTGCCGATCCCCGCCTCGATCAGCCCGAGCGCCACCTCGTCGACCTCGACGTCCAGCTCGGAATACGTCCAGCGGCGCCGGGTCGGCACGTCGACCAGCGCCTCGCGGTCACCGAACCGCGCGACGGTGCTGTTGAGGTTTCCGCCGATGGTCTCCCCGAGCAGCGGGACGGCGGAGGGGCCGCTGGCGTAGGACGGCGCGGGCTGAATGAGCATGGCGGCCTCCCGGACGTCGACGGGTCCCGTTCATCCTCGCCTCTGGGACCGGCCCCGGCCCAGGGACAAACCAGGCGTCTTGCCCGCTCAGCGGTCGAGTTCACCGCGCAGCTGGGCGAGGCCGCGCTCCAGGGCCTGGCGGATCAGCGGATCGCCGTCCCAGGGAGCCTCGGGCAGGACGTCGTCCACGGCCAACCCCTCGGCGTGTGCCCGCCGCGCCAGGCCGGCGACCGCCCGGAACGAGGCCAGGGACTCCTCGACGAACGCGCGACCCTCCGGATCACCGTGCCCGGGCACGACCCTCGTCCGCTCGTCCACCAGTGCCAGCATGCGCTGCACGGCGTCCGGCCAGTCCAGCGGGAAGGCGTCGCCGAAGTACGGGGGCGCCCCGTTCTCCAGCAGGTCGCCGGCGAACAGCACCCCGGTGCCGGCGGCGGCGATGACGATGTCGCTGTCCGTGTGGCCGCGCCCCAGGTGGCGCAGCTCCACCCGGCGCCCGCCGACGTCCAGGCCGGCCTGGTCGTGCATCGTCCGGTCGGGGGGGTCGATCTCGATCTGCGCGATCTCGTCGGCCAGCTCGGGGAGCTCCGCCGTCACGGCCGCCTTCTGCCGGTCACCGGACTCCAGCAGCGCCGAGACGCAGCGCTCGTGCCCCCAGATCACCGCCGGGCGGAACCGCGCGTTGCCGAAGCAGTGGTCGTAGTGCGCGTGGGTGTTGACGACGGTCAGCGTCGCCGCCGGGGCCAGCTCGCGCACGTGCTCGCGCAGCTCGTCCGCCTGCCGGTACGTCGTCCTGGTGTCGATCACCAGGGCCTCGCCGTCGCCGAGCACCACCCCGATGTTCTGGTCGTAGAACGCGTAGCGGCGCACGAAGACCGCCTCGCCGATCTCCTCCCAGCCGCCCACGAGCCGATGCTAGGCATCCCGGCCGCCCTCGGGGAGGCCCTGACGGGTCATCCCTGCACGAGCACGAGCTCACCGAGGTCATGCTCGATGGGCTCGGCCGCCGCGCCACCGGCGATCGCGGTCAGCTCGGCGTACAGCGCGTCGAGCTCGCCGCGGTCGATCTGTCCCGCCGCGGGGTCGGCGCGCCAGGTGAGCAGGTTCAGCGCGTGCAGCCGGGCCATCGCCGCCACGGGCGGCCGCAGGCGGCGGATCCCGGCGTGCAACACCCGAGCACCGGACCCGACCGCCAGGTCGGCCAACCGATCGCCGATGTCCAGCGCCTGGCCGTGCGCTCGCTGAACCTCCGCGACCAGCTCGTAGTAGCGGCGCAGCGCGGGCGTGGCCGAGGTGAGGCGTGCGGTCTCCTGCACGACCAGCCGGCCGCCCGGCGCGAGCGCCGCCGTCCAGCCGCCGAGGGCGCCGGCGGCATCGGCCAGGTGGGTGAGCAGGAAGCGGGCGTGCACCAGCTGGGCGCGCGGCACCGGCAGCGGCAGCACGGTGACGTCGTGCTGCAGGTAGACGATCCCGGGCACGGAGACCGCGCGGGCGGCCTCCAGGAACCGCCCCGAGCGCTCCACCCCGGTGGTGCCGCGGGCGCCGGTGACCGCGTGCACCAGCCGGGTGCTGTGCCCGGGACCGCAGCCGAGGTCGACGGCCTGGTCGACCTGCCGCGGCGCCCACCGGCTCAGCAGGTCCCTGGTGGCGGGCTCGAACACCTCGGCCAGCAAGGCCAACCGTTCGGCGGCCGTCGGGTTGTCCCCGAAGGTGTAGCTGGTGCCCGGCCGCCCGTCGCCGGACCGGGTCACCGCAGGTTCGGCAGCATCGCGGCCACCTCGTCCAGCACCGATTCCGGAGCGGCGTACCGGCGGCTGCCCGGCGTGGGCCAGTGCGCGACGACGTCGGTGAAGCCGAGTTCCGCGGCCCTGCCCACCACCTCGGCGAAGTGCCCGGCCGAGACGAGTGAGAACGTCGGGCCTCCGTCCAGGGACAGCATCCGGTCCACCGAGCCGGCGTCGCGACCAGTCTCGGCGAGGACGGCGTCGAACCGCTCGGCCAGCTCTCCCACACCCCGCCACCAGGCGGCCTCGTCGTCGGCGCCGTACCTGGGGTGCCCGTGCGTGGCCCACCCGCGGCCCAGCCGAGCCGCGAGCGCCATCGTCACGGGCCCGTTCGCGCCGACAACGAACGGCAGCCGCGGCTGCTGCACGCAGGGCTGGGTGGTCCGTGCCTCGACCGCGGCGTAGAACCGGCCGCGCCAGGTCGTGCTCGGGCGGGTCAGGACGAGGTCGAGCAGCGTGAGGAACTCCGCCAGCCGCTCGGTCCGGTCGGGGGGCGACAGCACCGGGTCACCGAGCACCGTCGCGTCCGCACCCGTGCCCCCGGCACCGATCCCGGCGACCGCGCGACCGCCGCTGACGTCGTCCAGCGCGGCCAGCTCGCGGGCGAACGTCACCGGATGGCGGAAGTTGGGGCTGGCCACCCAGGTGCCGAGCCGGACCCGGGTCGTGACGGTGGCGGCGGCCACCAGCGTCGGGACCGTCGCCCCCCAGGGCTCTCCGGCCAGCGGGTCCCAGGTGAGGTGGTCGTACGTCCAGGCGTGGTCGAAGCCGTAGGCCTCCGCCCGGCGCCACAGCACCGACTGCTCCGCCCACCGCAGCTGCGGAAGGATCACGATCCCGACCCGCATCGCCCCTCCTGTCTCGCCCGGCGCCGGAACGCCGGCCCACACTTGCCCCCGGCCACTTCCGTGCCAACCTTGCCCCACGAGGGTCGGGAGTGATGCGTGGAACTCCAGGGCAAGGTCGTCGTCGTCACGGGGGGCGCGGCCGGGATCGGTCGCGCACTGTGCGAGCGCTTCCACCGTGAGCAACCCCGGGCGGTCGTGGTCGTCGACCGGGACGGCGCCGGTGCGGTCGAGGTCGCGGATCGGATCGGCGGCTTCGCCGTCGCCGCGGACGTCTCCGTGCAGGCGGACATCGAGCGAACCGTCGACCAGGTCGAGTCCAGGGTCGGCCCGATCGACCTGTTCTGCTCCAACGCGGGCGTGATGTTCGCCGACCCCGACCAGGGCGACGCCTCCTCGGACACCGTCGCCAACTGGAACCGCGGGTGGGCCGTGAACGTGATGGCCCACGTCTACGCCGCCAAGGCGCTGATCCCGCGCTACCGGTCGCGCGGCGGCGGTTACCTGCTCAACACCGTCTCGGCCGCGGGGCTGCTGTCGCAGATCGGCAGCGGGGTGTACTCGACCACCAAGCACGCCGCGATCGGCTTCGCCGAGCACGTTGCGATCACCCACCACGCCGACGGCATCAGGGTCAGCGTGCTCTGCCCGCAGGCCGTGGACACCGCGCTGATCCGCCACCCGGGGCTGGAGGCGGGGGTGCACGCGGCGGCCGTGGACGGGGTCCTGCCCCCGGAGCAGGTGGCCGAGGACGTCGTCCGCGGGCTGGCCGAGGAACGCTTCCTGATCCTGCCGCACCCGCGGGTTCTGACCTACCTGCAGCGCAAGGCGGCGGACTACGACCGCTGGATCGCCGGGATGTCCCGGCTCCGCGAGGGCCCGGCCCAGCGCTGACCACCGGCGCTGCGCGCCGGCTTCGCCCCGCGAACCGCCGCGCCGCCCCCGTACCGTGGAGAGGTGCCCACCACGGGACTCGACGACGACGGCGGCCGTGCCTCCCCCGGCGCGCCGCGCAGCCTCGCCGAGGAGTTGCGCGGTCTGCCGGACGAGAACCTGGTCAGGCTGCTGCGCGAACGTCCCGACGCCGCCGTCCCGCCGCCGCCGGACCTCGCCACCCTGGCCGGGCGGCTCGGCAACCGGGCCAGCGTGCAGCGGGCCGTGGACCTCCTGGACACGGCGTGCCTGCAGGTTCTGGAGGTCGTCGTCGCGCTGCCCGGGCCGGTCCCGGAGGCCGAGATCGACCGCCGCTGGGGAGCGCCGGCGGAGGGGCCGCTGCGCCGGCTGCGGGAGCTCGCGCTGGTCTGGGGGGCGCCGGGGGCGCTGCATCCCGTGCGCGCCGCACGCGACGTCCTCGGCCCGCATCCGGCGGGCCTGGGCCCGCCGCTGGCCGAGGCGCTGGGACGACGCTCACCGAGCCGGCTGGCCGAGCTGGTGGAGGACCTCGGGTTGCCGCCGACCGGGGACCCGGAGGCGGCGCTGCGCTCGCTGGCCGGGCACCTGGGCGAGCCGGGGACCGTGGACGCGCTGCTCGCCGATGCCCCGGAGGGCGCGCGTGCCGTCCTCGAACGGCTGACCTGGGGCCCACCGGTGGGCCGCGTCCCCGACGCGGATCGCCCCGTCCGGGCGTCGGAGGCGAGCGGCCCGGTGGAATGGCTGCTGGCCCGCGGGCTGCTCGCGGTCGCCGACCCCGGGCACGTCGTGCTGCCCCGGGAGATCGGGCTGGCGCTGCGGGGCGGGTTGGTCCACCGGGTCCCGGACACCGCTCCGCCGGCCGCGCACGCGCGCGAGGTGCCGGCC